>JAHEBI010000239.1 GCA_024642325.1 Eudoraea sp.
CCGATCCCCCGATTTTACGATGGCTGCAGCTTCGGCTGCGGTAACAATTTTCATGTTGGTTTTTTATGGTATCGATATGATTTTCATTTACAACAAGTTTATGGCTAATGGCATTCTATTTCTGTAGAAACTACTTCTGCCATTGGTTTCGGAGACACATATGGAATGCCTAAACCCAGACCCCTCAGAATGAAAAGTACTCCGATAATTATTATGAAAACAGGTATTAACTGTCGAATTCGATGTTTTGTAGAATCCTTTAAAACCCCACCCAGATAAACTGCAGCAGTCATTAATGGAACTGTTCCTAACCCAAACAAAATCATATATAATGAACCTTCAAAAGCATTGCCCATGCCAATAGCCCCCAATAGGGCCATATAAACGAGACCACAGGGAAGAAACCCATTTAGAAAACCAATGGTTAGAAAAGTATCGGAAGTTTTCTTCTTAAGCGCTAAACCTAAACTGCTTTTAATTTTGCCAATAATTCGATATACAGGTTTTGAAAGGCTGGCCTTATTCAAATATTTATAGGGAAGAATTACAATTAATATCATTAACACGCCAATTAATATGGAAAGCTTTTGCTGGATTCCAAAGAGGTAAAGTCCCTTACCTAACAGCCCAAATAATAATCCTATAATACCATAAGCCATTAGCCTGCCGAAATGATAGATAAAAACCTGACCTGCTTTTTTGTATTTATTATTCTGACTTACAGGTAGCATAAATGCAATGGGGCCGCACATGCCAACGCAGTGCAGGCTTCCCATAAGGCCTAAGATTAAGGCAGATAATAACATCATATTAATAGTTGATACTCTTTTTTATCAAATGGTCTTTCCCTTGATAATTCCAGTAAATTTTTATGTCCCAACGACCATCCAATAAACGTTTGTCAGGTATGAGCAAATGTTTGTTGGATAAACTTATCGGAAAGTCAAAATCCAGGTGTTTATTGGATGGTCTATACAGGGACACTTTACCTTTTATTTCTTTATAATTCATTTTTGACGGGAAAGTTATCGCCAGTCCACCTTCCTGGTTTTCAAAACTGAATTGGGAGGCATAGATTTTAGCATTAGATTGGGCATCAATTTCATTCTGATAGGCTAATTCCTCCTTATAATAGTCTTCCGTGACCAGATCATGATTGGCGCGGTTATCTGTACTGGCAAGAATTACAAAGTACAGTATGAATACTATAAATGCTGCAAATGCCAATACTATACCTGTTCCCCAATTAAACTTCATATTTTTCAATTTTGCTACTCATGAATTCCCTAATTATAACTTCTTGGCGCCAGAAACCTGGCCGTTGTTGTTTCAATTAATTTATCTCCACTATAGACTCCGATTTTCAACTTGTCTTTATCGCCATTGAGGGCTGCATTATTAATTTCAATAAACAAGGTGCCTTCTGCCAATTGCTGTGCAGGAACTCCAAAACTCTGGTGCGATACCAGATCAATCTTTCCTTTATGTGACAGCAGCTTAAAACTTACATCTTCAATGTCCCTGGATGTTTTATTAATCAGTTTGTAGGTGTACACATTACTTATAATATTACCTTCTTTATGTTCATATAGCTGCCCCGGCAACCTTAAAATATTAGCTTCCAAATCATTGCGTAAGAAAAGCATGCCAATTAATACGCCTGTTAATATAACCAGTACGGCAGAGTATCCTTTTAATCTCGGACTAAATGTAAATTTTGCATTCTTTTCAATATTGTCCTCGCTGGCATAACGAATGAGGCCTTTCGGAAGATCTATTTTTTCCATAATAGTGTCACATTCATCTATACATGCGGTACAATTCACACATTCCAATTGAGTGCCATTTCTAATATCAATACCTGTTGGGCACACGTTCACACATTGGAAACAGTCTATACAATCTCCATGACCAAGTGCTTTTCGATCTTCATTTTTCCGAAATTTCTTGCGACCATTTTCGGCTTCCCCCCTTTTATGGTCGTAGGCAACCACAATGGACTTATTATCCAGTAATACCCCTTGCATTCTTCCATAAGGACAGGCAATAATGCAGACTTGTTCCCTGAACCATGCAAAAACAAAATAGAATACTGCGGTGAAAATCAGGAGAGAAACCAATGTGTTAATATGAACCAGTGGTCCTTCTGTGATGTATTGCATTAAACTGTCACTACTGATAATATAGGCGAGGAATACATTGGCAATTAAAAAGGATATTACAAAAAAGACAAACCATTTTAGTAATCGCTTTCGTATTTTTTCCGCATTCCAGGATTGTTTTGCCAAACGCATCTGAGCCCCGCGATCTCCGTCTATCCAGTACTCAATTCGTCTGAAGACCATTTCCATAAATATAGTTTGTGGACACATCCATCCACAAAAAATCCGACCAAAAGCAACTGTAAAAAGCGCAATAAAAATTACCCCTATGATCATGGAGATAACAAACAAATGAAAATCCTGCGGCCAGAAGGGAAATCCAAAAATATTAAACCTTCGTTCCAAAACGTTGAACATCAGGAATTGGTTGCCATTAACCTTAATAAATGGCGAAGCAAAAAGGAATATCAATAATGCATAACTTACCCATTTCCGGTATTTATAAAACCTGCCACTAGGTTTTTTGGGAAATACCCAGGCCCGTTTTCCTTCTTCGTTAATGGTCCCGATGGTATCCCTGAAATTCTCTTCCATAGCTTTATTTCCTATTCCCAATTCATACCTGAGTACGAACTATTCATTCACAACAACCGAGGTAGAATCAGTCTTTTGTTCAGGAGCGGTCTGATCGGGAGAACCTTCTTTCTCCGGGGCATTTTCATCTACCCAAAGGTCTCCTTCAGCCCCCTTAGGATTGGCTGGAGTAGTTCCCTGGAAATTAAGTAAGTAGCTGGCTACCTGTGCTATTTCTACCGGTTTAAGCGTTGCCTTCCAGGAGACCATTCCTTTGCCGGCACGACCACCTTCAGAAATAGTATTAAACACATTTTTAATTCCGCCTCCAAGAATCCAATATTCGTCCGTAAGATTAGGTCCTATACCGCCGCCACCATCTGCCATATGGCACACCACGCAATTGGTTTCAAAAATTGATTTTCCGGCACTAATGTCGGAGGCTTCCGTTAATAATTCAACTGTATTTACATCTACCAGGTCCTTTGCTGTCTTTTTATAAGCCTCAATTTGAGCCTGAGCTTCTGCCACCTCCATCTCATATTCCAAATCCTGGTCATAATCACCATAGATTTCGAATCTTATAAGGTAGATTACCCCAAAAATAACAGTGGCATAAAAAAGGTAGACCCACCATGGCGGCAATTTATTGTCAAGTTCTTTTATTCCATCATAGTTGTGGTCTAAAATGATTTCACCTTCGGCTTCCAATGGTTTGGAGCCTAATAGTTTTTGGTATATTTTTTTACCCCAACTCCATTCCAATTTGCTTGATTTAGATTCCAAATACCTTTCCTTCGCTTCTTCAGAAAGAGTTTGAAACATCACATTTTCAATGGACTTTAAAATGAGTTCTATGGCTATTAAAATCAACAAGGCCATTAATAAAAAGAACTGTGTTATGGGGTATTCAATAAATGCCGGTTTTTCTCCGGAGTCAATAAAATACTCCATGAGTCCGAAGATGATAAAGAATATTACTGGGATTCTGATCCACCAGGGTGACATATTTTTCATGGCTCTAATTGTTTTGGTTGATTATCTTCTAATGGTATTTCACTTACTTCCTTGATATGCTCTTTGGAGGCGGTAAATACCCACCAAAAAAGAATAGAAAAAAACACAAAGAATATGAGCAGTGATATCATGGGGTATGTGGCAATGCCTTCCATACTTTCCATATGATTTTTTACAAATTTCAGCATGATCTACTTGTTTTCTGACATTAAGTCGTCGGTTTCCTTAACTTTTATATCTGTACCTAAGCGCTGTAAATAAGCGATTAGTGAAACGATCTCACGATCGCGCATTTCCACAAATTCCAATCCGTTTTCCGCAGCATATTTTTTATCTTCTTCATAGGATTTGACAAAATCAGGATCAGCATAAAGGTTTTCTTCTATTTGAATGGACTGTTCTTCCATGGAAACATCGGCATTTGCGATGTCCTCCTCTGTATAAGGAACACCAAGGCTTACCATAGCCCTCATTTTGCCCTGTACATTACTTCGGTCGTGTTCATTGCGAACCATCCACTGATATGCCGGCATGATCGAACCTGATGAGGTGCTTTGGGGGTCATACATATGGTTAAGGTGCCAACTATCAGAATATTTGCCCCCTATTCTTAATAAATCGGGTCCGGTACGTTTACTACCCCAAAGGAAAGGGTGATCATAAACAAACTCTCCGGCTTTGGCATATTCTCCATAACGCTCTACTTCACTTCTAAAAGGGCGAATCATCTGGGAATGACAACCAACACAGCCTTCACGTATATAAAGATCCCTTCCTTCCAGTTCCAGAGGGGTATACGGTTTTACACTTGTAATGGTTGGGATATTGGATTTTACAAGTATGGTGGGCACAATCTGTACAATTCCACCAATAAGAATTGCAATGGTTGCAAATATGGTCAATTTTATAGGTTTGCGTTCCAGCCAGGTATGATAGGTTTCTCCGGCCGTTCTTTTTTTGGAAACCCGGGTTAGGGCTGCTGCTTCAGCAAGTTCATCTTCCACCTTGCTGCCGGAGCGAACTGTGACGACTATATTGTATAGCATTACAATAAATCCAACAATGTAGAGCGTAC
>JAHEBI010000240.1 GCA_024642325.1 Eudoraea sp.
GGAAAATATTATTACAGCTATTGCACAAAAAGTTCTCATTTTGCCCATGTACTCAATGAAGCACTTAAGAATGATATTCATATAGAAACTTCTTCGGCCTTTGATATCAATATTGTGGAGCATCTTAAAAAGACCGGTAAAATAAAGTACGATACTTTTGTGATTTGCAACGGATTCAAAAAAAAGCAGTACATAGAAAACATTGCCCGACTCATTAATAATGGCCATCGTAATTGTATCCCGATAATAGATAATTATGAAGAGATTGATTTACTATCGGAGGAAGTCAAAGACACTTTTAAAGTAGGTATTCGTATAGCTTCGGAAGAAGAACCCAAATTTGAATTTTATACCTCGCGTTTAGGCATCGGATATAAAAATATTGTTCCGTTTTATGAAAATCAAATTAAGGATAATGATAAGGTAGAGCTCAAAATGCTTCACTTTTTTATAAATACAGGGATCAAGGACAATGCCTATTATTGGAACGAACTATTAAAATGCCTAAAAGTATATACCCGTCTTAAAAAGATATGTCCGTCATTGGACAGTTTAAATATAGGGGGCGGCTTTCCCATCAAAAATTCCCTGGCATTTGATTATGACTACGCATATATAGTAGATGAAATTGTCAATCAAATAAGTACTATGTGCAAAGAAGCAGAAGTTGCCGTGCCTAATATATTTACAGAATTCGGTAATTTTACTGTAGGGGAAAGCGGAGGTGCCATTTATAAAATTCTCTATCAGAAACAGCAGAACGACAGGGAAAAGTGGAATATGATTGATTCTTCATTTATTACCACCCTGCCGGATACCTGGGCTATAAATAAACGATTTATCATGTTACCCATTAACCGCTGGGAAAGCGAATACGAAAGGGTACTCTTAGGAGGACTTACCTGCGACAGTGACGATTACTACAATAGCGAGCAACATATGAACGCTATTTACCTTCCTAAATACAAGAAAGAGAAACCTTTGTATATCGGTTTTTTCAATACAGGGGCATATCAGGAGACTTTAGGCGGATTCGGCGGATTGCAGCATTGCCTTATTCCACAACCAAAATATATTTTAATAGATAAAGATGAAAATGGAAGAATTGTCTCTTCCGTCTATGAACCGGAACAAACTTCGGAGCAAATGTTAACCATCCTGGGCTATGATCCCATAAAGGAAAAAACCACACATAAATCGCAGAAGGGCGAGAAAGTTTTAGACGAATTATTTGACCATTATATTAAAAAATAACTTAAAGTGAAAACAAACAATACTTACGCCGGGATCCCACAAGATCTGGCACAACTGGAAAAAGCAAAGATTGTATTAATTCCCGTCCCCTATGACGGAACAAGCACCTGGGGTAAAGGTGCAGACAAGGGCCCTGGTGCCTTTTTGGAAGCCTCTGAAAATATGGAGCTCTATGATATAGAAACTGATACAGAAGTTTATAAGCAAGGTGTTTACCTGGCAGATGCTATTTTGGAGAATAGCAGTCCTGAAGCAGTTGTTAATGCCGTGCATAAAACCACCAAAGAATATATAAAGCGCAACAAGTTTGTTACTCTAATTGGTGGGGAGCACTCCATTTCCATCGGAAGTATCAGGGCATTTAATGAGTGTTTTGAAAACCTGAGCGTATTGCATATTGATGCACATGCCGATTTGAGAAAAACTTATGAGGGAACCCCATATAATCACGCATGTGCGGTTCATGAAGCTTCACAACAAACAAATTTGGTCTCGGTTGGCATACGAAGTATGGATATGATTGAAAAAACTTATATGGATCCTGATAAAACTTTCTTTGCCCATGAAATGGCAAATAATGAATATTGGATAGACAATGTAATTGATCAGCTTTCAGAAAATGTTTTTATCACTTTTGATCTGGATGCTTTGGATCCTTCCATAATGCCATCTACAGGAACTCCTGAACCCGGTGGCCTTTTCTGGTATGAAACACTGGAGTTTCTTTTACAGGTCTTTCAGGAAAAAAATGTAGTTGGTTTTGATATGGTTGAGTTATGCCCGAATCCAACTGATAAATCCTCAGATTTCCTTGCAGCCAAATTGTTCTATAAAATGTTATCCTATAAGTTTAAGGCGGAAGAGGTCGGCGATGATTACGACAATACGTACGATACCGATTATAAGTCCGTTTCCAATACTCATTTCAAATTTGATGACGAAGATGACGACTAAAGGAGCTGTTTCTTCATTTATAGAACATCATTTTTTACATTTCAATGCAGCTGCCCTGTTGGATGCCGCAAAAGGGTATGAAGAACAGTTAGACAAAGGGGCAAAAATGTTGGTTTCCCTTGCCGGGGCAATGAGCACAGCAGAACTGGGCAAAATCTTTGCCGAAATGATCAGATCAGAGAAAGTGCATATCATTTCCTGTACCGGTGCCAACCTGGAAGAAGATATTATGAATCTTGTCGCGCATTCACATTATAGAAGAGTGCCCAATTACAGGGATTTAACAGCTCAGGACGAATGGGCATTACTGGAGAAAGGACTAAACCGCGTGACAGATACCTGTATCCCGGAGGAAGAAGCTTTTAGAAGGTTACAACATCATATTTTTAAAATATGGAAGGACGCTGAAAAAAACGGAGAACGCTATTTTCCGCATGAGTATATGTATAAAATGCTGCTCTCCGGGGTGTTGGAAGAGTACTATGAAATAGATTTAAAGGATTCATGGATGTATGCTGCAGCCCAAAGGAATTTACCGATGGTAGTTCCCGGATGGGAAGACAGTACTATGGGTAATATTTTTGCAAGCTATGTAATGAAAGGTGAATTAAACGCAGCTACCATGAAATCGGGCATTGAATATATGACCTATTTGGCAGAATGGTATACCCGTAATTCAATGAAAGGGATTGGCTTTTTTCAAATTGGTGGTGGTATAGCCGGAGATTTTCCCATTTGCGTGGTTCCCATGCTCACCCAGGACCTCGAAATTGAAGACACGCCCTTTTGGAGCTATTTCTGTCAGATTAGTGATTCAACCACAAGTTATGGTTCTTATTCGGGCGCTGTACCCAATGAAAAGATTACCTGGGGTAAGTTAGGTATTGACACCCCTAAATATATCATTGAGAGCGATGCCACCATTGTTGCTCCTTTGATCTTTGCTTATCTGTTAAATATGTAATCCTGCTTTCAAAATATAACCCTGCTATGCGAAGAGTAATTGTAGATTATAAGAAATTAAATAATGATATTTTAGACCTGTTGGTAACTAAATATCCGGACGGATATGATGAAGATCATATCATTACTTTTAAAAATGCATTAAACGAAGTTGTGGAATGTGTTGAGGTAAAGACAGATGATACCACATACCTGGTAAAGATTAGTAAGAGGCTGGTTGCCGCCATGGAAGATTACGATCCGGATGAAGAGCAGGATGATCACGATGACAATGAATTTGAAAATCACAAAGAAGACGAAGATGTAGTAATGGATGATGATTCAGAAGAATAACCTAAAAAGTATAGAGGTCACGCTTCAAAAACAGGCCTGAGAGAAGCACAAGTTATACTTGTCTGTTTTTTGCACACAGGTATGATTTAAGCTATATTTAAATAGGCTAATCTCTTGCAGCGGCCTAAGTATTTCCAGACCCCAAATATTGATAATCTCCTATCAGGAATAAAGCCCCTAATTTACATTCGCGTATGTTTTATAAAGATAAAAGGCGTGATTTTACTTGTCTATCGATGATTTATTTACGAACTTCAATCAGATTTTTTTTAAAAAATTATTATAACTCAAAAAATATTTATGAACAAGAAATATTTTGTTAAAATGCTACTATTATTGGTGATTAGCAGCCTAACCAATGGTGTTTTAGCGCAGGAAGTAGACAGAACTGAATTACCTATAAAAGGACCCTGGTATCCTCCAATTAAAACATTAGATGCAAGGGATGCCGAAGCTCCTCCGGTTTTTGAAGTAAAAGCACCAAAAGATGCTCCAAATGTAGTGATCATCCTCCTGGATGATCTCGGTTTTGGAGGTACCAGTGCCACAGGAAGTGTTTTACAAACACCCCATTTCGATAAGCTTGCGAGCCAGGGGTTGCTTTACAATCAATTTCATACAACAGCTTTGTGTTCCCCAACAAGACAAGCATTGAAAACTGGCCGTAACCACCATTCGGCTAACCAGGCCAAGATCTCAGAAGTGGCTACTTCCTTCCCGGGCGCAACAGGAATGCTTCCTAATGATGTAGCGGGGATTGGAACCGTACTCAACCACAATGGATACAGTACGGCGGCCTTTGGAAAATGGCATGAAACAGCGGTATGGGAGATCAGCCCATCCGGGCCAATGACACGTTGGCCTAACGGTCAGGGGTTTGATGAGTTTTATGGCTTTATGGGTGGGGAAACCAATCAATGGACGCCAGGTTTATTCCATAATCAAAATCAGGTTGAACCTTCCAGTGATCCGGACTATCACTTTATGAACGATATGGCTACGAAATCCATTGAATGGATGCGGTTCCAGCAGGCATTAACGCCGGATAAACCTTTCTTTGTCTATTTTGCTCCAGGGGCAGTACATGCACCTCATCATGTGCCTCAATCTTATATTGATAAATACAAGGGTAAGTTTGATGCCGGATGGGATGTTATTCGTGAACAAATCTTTGAAAATCAGAAAAAGCTGGGCGTAATTCCCGCAAATACAAAACTGGCTCCTAAACCGGAAGATATT
>JAHEBI010000008.1 GCA_024642325.1 Eudoraea sp.
AAGGAAAAATCACAGGGCGTTACAGCAAACTAACAATATCAGGTTCTGCCAGATAGACAACTATAATCTTATAGCATTTTATAAATGGAATGATGATAAATCAGATGAATTATTGGTAATTATTAACCTGGACTCCCACTATGCGCAGAGAGGAATGCTGCAGTTGCCTGTAGGAGAATTATCCATGGATATTACACATGGGGTCACCATGCATGATCTTGTCACAGACAATAGTTATCTTTGGTATGATGAATGGAATTTTGTAGAATTACACCCTGCGTTGCCATTTCATTTGTTTCAAATTAAAAAGTAATAATGTCGAAGAAAAAGCAGGACTCCATCCTACAGCCTCCCTACTCATTTAATGTGGCCTGGGAGAATTTATTGGATGACAAGAACTTTATCAAGGTATTCCTTTCCGACGTACTTGAAGCTTATGTTGTAAAACAAAGATGGTATGGGGGCAAAGCAAGCAAACTCAAATATATAGAACTCCGCGAATATTTCAGAATACAGCAAAAGGGCGAAGTGTATTATGGTTTGTTGCTGGAGGTGAACTTTAAAGAAGCTTTTTACCAGCACTATTTCTTGCCAATTGCGTTTGTTACGGATGAGGATTTTGCTGAGAAGGACAGGATTTTGCCACTAAGTATTAACGGACAGACCGGCTTTATTATTGATGCAATAAATCTGGAAGCTTTTAGAAAGTTGGTTTTTGAGCGCATTGTCAACGCAGAACCCAATGATACAACCCGGGTGAGATACCATAAAAGCCTTGAGTTTCATGAAACGACATATGAATCATCCCGTTTTATGGGTCTCGAGCAGAGTAATACATCAATAATTATCAATGATAAATCGGTCATTAAATTCTTTAGAAGAATTTATAATGATAAAAACCCCGATTTTGAAATGAGTCAGTTTCTTTCTGAACGCAAGGGGTACAAGAATACTCCGGCTTATCAGGGAAGTATAAGCATCCTGGATGCAGATAATGTTAATGTTACCATTGCATTAATGCAGGAATTGGTCCCCAATCAGGGTGATGCATGGGAATTTATGCTGAAAGAATTGCATAAGATTTTCAGTAATTTGGAATATAAGGGGATAAACGTACATCAGTTACCCCAAACGGTATTGTTTGAAAGGCTAAATATTAGGGACGTTCCTCCTGAAATTATTGATTGGGCGGGATTAAATATTTTCCTAAAGCTACAGGTACTGGCACAGAGAACAGCAGAGATGCATATTGCCCTGGGTTCAGAGTTTGAAGACACCGCATTTACACCCACCCATTTTAATGGAGATTACGAGGTGTGGTTAAAGAACAGATTACTCTACCAATTTCAAAATAGATTGAATACAGTTGAAAATAACCTGCATCGTTTGGAAGGCTTAGCGCTGGAACTCGCCAATGAGTTTTTGGAGCGGAAAAATGAGATCAGAAAACGATTTGTGACTTTTGACTGGACTAAACTCAAAGGGGAAAGGATTCGCGTTCACGGAGATTATCACCTGGGACAAATATTAGTTAAGGATGATGATTTTTATTTACTCGATTTCGAGGGAGAACCGGAAAGTACCATAAGAGACAGGAAAGTTAAGCAACCGCCTTTAAAGGATATTGCAGGTCTTTTCAGATCTTTTCATTACGCGGTTTATGCAACAATTTTCAGTCATATGGAGGATTATGCCTATTCACAGGAAGATCTTTTTCTGGCAGGCGAAATTCTGTATAGATATTTTATTGGAGTCTTTCTTGAAACCTATGCCAGCCTTATACAGGAGCATAACATAAATATTGGTTACAGACAGGAACGAATTTTTCTTTTGAAGTATTGTATGCTGGAAAAAGCAGTTTATGAATTGGGGTATGAAATGAATTCCAGACCCAGGTGGGCTGTGATTCCCTTGCAGGGAATTATGAGTATTATTAACGAAAACAACTAACAACAAAAATATGGGCAATGTAATACCCTATAGCTTATTATCAGATTTTGATATTAATCTGTTTAAATCCGGTAAGCATTATCGACTTTATAATCATTTGGGATCTCACCTTGTGGAATACAAGGGACAGAAGGGTACATATTTTGCGGTTTGGGCGCCTTCAGCCAAGTCGGTATCTGTAATAGGCGATTTTAATTATTGGGTAGAAGGGGAGCATAAACTCAATGTCAGATGGGACGCAAGTGGTATATGGGAAGGATTTATCCCTGGAGTGGAACAAGGTGCTCTCTATAAGTATAAAATACTTTCACATAATAACAATATCAAAACTGAGAAAGCTGATCCTTTTGCAAGATTTTGCGAACATCCACCCAATACCGCCTCCGTCGTATGGGATAATTCCTATAAATGGAAGGACAAAAAATGGATGGATACCCGTGAGACCAAAAATAGCTTAGACAAACCTTATTCCGTATATGAGGTCCATCTTGGATCCTGGAAACGTACCAAAGACAATGAATTCATGTCTTATGTGGATTTGGCAGAAGACCTGGTTAATTACTTAAAGGAAATGAATTTTACGCATGTAGAGTTCATGCCCATAATGGAATATCCTTATGACCCTTCGTGGGGTTACCAGCTAACGGGCTATTTTGCTCCAACATCCAGATTTGGTAAACCGGAAGATTTTAAACTCCTGGTAGATAAATTACATCAAAATGACATTGGGGTTATCCTGGACTGGGTACCTTCCCATTTCCCTGAGGATGCCCATGGGTTAGGTTTTTTTGATGGTTCCTCCCTATATGAGAACCCCGACAAGCGAAGAGGGTATCATCCGGATTGGAAAAGTCTGATATTTAATTATGGGAGAAACGAGGTTCGTGCATTTCTTATAAGTAACGCTAACTTTTGGTTGGATCAGTATCACGCAGATGGCCTTCGTGTTGATGCCGTTGCTTCAATGCTGTATTTGGACTATTCCCGCGAAGAAGGGGAGTGGGAGCCAAATATTTATGGAAATAATGAAAACCTTGAGGCAATATCATTTATACGGGAACTGAATGAAGAGGTATACCGCAGTTTTAAGGGAATTCAAACTATTGCCGAGGAGTCAACCTCCTTTTCTATGGTGTCCAGGCCTGTTAGTATCGGAGGACTTGGCTTTGGAATGAAATGGATGATGGGTTGGATGCATGATATCCTGGAATATTTTAAAAAAGAGCCTATTTACAGGAGACACCATCAGAATGATCTTACATTTAGTATGACTTATGCCTTTACCGAAAATTTTATGCTTCCTTTTTCCCATGATGAGGTAGTTTATGGGAAGCAATCTTTATTGTATAAAATGCCGGGCGATGAATGGCAAAAATTTGCTAATCTGAGATTGCTCTATGGATATATGTTTACCCACCCAGGTACGAACCTTATCTTCATGGGAGGAGAATTTGGACAATCTTCGGAATGGAATTTTCAGCAAAGCCTGGACTGGCATTTGTTACAATATGATTTTCACTCGGGAATTCAGGAATTGGTCAAGGATCTTAACAAATTCTATCGTTCATCACCTGCCTTGTATGAAAAACAATTCAGTTCTGAAGGGTTTCATTGGATAGATTACGGGGATAGTGCGAATTCCGTACTTACTTTTATTCGACGGGGGCACGACCCTAAAAATGACCTGATAGTAGCCTGCAATTTTACTCCCGTCCCAAGAGAAGGTTACCGCATAGGAATTCCTAAAACTGGAACATTAAAGGAAGTTTTTAACAGTGATGCCAAAAAGTATGGAGGAAGTGGCAGTAAAAATAGTGCTATAAAAATATCCAAAACACCATGGCACGGTCACAAAACTTCGATTGAAATTACAATTCCACCACTTGGGATGGTTATTTTTCAATAAATATGTCCAACTATAACGTTGTAGTAAAATATTGCTTGTAATATCGTTTTAATTTTAAAAGTTAAAGTCTTTTTTTTGTGAGTCTTTAAAATCACCCTATATGATTACGAATACCGAATTAGAATACAAAGGCAATTTATACCCCAATCGCATAATAGATTTTAAGCGAGATTCGGATAAATTTTACTTCACCACAGAGAATGGTGTAATACTTGAAATTACTGTATTACGCAATAGTGCTATACGTTTCAGATATGCCACCGAATTGGTGTTTCAACCGGATTTTTCATACGCAATAAGTTCAGATGCAAGCAGGGGTTACAATAAGCTTGATTTGAAAGAAACTAAAACGGATTATTTGATTATTACTTCTAAGATCACTGTCCTTGTTGATAAAAAAACTTTGCGCACACAGATTTCAGATATAGACGGGAATATTGTAGTTGAGGATGAAATTGGATTTCATTGGGAGGAGAATCATGAATTTGGCGGTAATTCGGTGAAGATGAGTAAGATTACTCAATCTGCTGAAAGCTTCTATGGAATGGGAGATAAAGCCACGCACTCCAACCTCAAAGGCAAAAGGGTAAGAAATTGGGTTACAGATTCATATGCCTATAGTAAAGATCAGGATCCCCTGTATAAGGCAATTCCTTTTTATATTGGCCTTCACAATAATATATCCTATGGGATATTCTTTGATAATACATTTGAAACTCATTTCGATTTTGCCCATGAACGAAGAAATATAACCAGTTTTTGGGCGGACGGCGGAGAAATGAATTATTACTTTTTCTATGGCCCGGAAATGTCAAAAGTAGTCAAAGATTATACAGATTTAACCGGAACTCCGGAAATGCCACCACTCTGGGCCCTCGGATTTCATCAATCCAAATGGAGTTACTTTCCTGAGAGTAATGTAAAGAAAATCGCTTCCAAATTCAGATCGCTTAAAATTCCCTGTGATGCCATCTATCTGGATATAGATTATATGGATGGATTTCGATGTTTTACCTGGGATAAAAAAAAGTTTCCTGATCCGAAACGGATGATTCAGGATTTATATAAAGACGGTTTTAAGACTGTGGTTATGATAGATCCCGGAATTAAGGTGGATATGGACTATTGGGTTTATCAGGAGGCTATGAAAAATGATTATTTCTGTAAGAGGGGAGATGGTCCGTTAATGAAAGGTAAGGTTTGGCCGGGGGAGTGTAGTTTTCCTGATTTCACCAATCCAAAGGTAAGGCAATGGTGGGCCGGACTCTATAAAGAACTTATGGCCGAAACCGGGGCACATGCCGTATGGAATGACATGAACGAACCTGCGGTAATGGAAGTGCCATCCAAAACAGCTCCATTGGATACCAGACATGATTATGATGGTCATCCTTGTAGTCATAGAAAGGCCCATAATATTTATGGCACCCAAATGGTCAGGGCTACTTATGAAGGCGTAAAGAAATATGTTTACCCCAAACGTCCTTTTGTTATAACCAGAGCCGCGTATTCTGGCGCACAACGTTTCTCTTCTACCTGGACAGGTGATAATGTAGCTACCTGGGAACACCTGTGGATTGCAAATGTGCAGGTACAGAGAATGAACATGAGTGGTATGTCTTTTGTTGGTTCAGACATAGGAGGATTTGCGGAACAACCAAATGGGGAACTTTTTGCGAGATGGATACAACTCGGTGTTTTTCATCCTTTTTTTAGGGTTCACTCCAGCGGTGACCACGGGGATCAGGAACCATGGTCATTTGATAAAGAGGTGACTAATATAGTTAGGAAGTTTATTGAATTAAGGTATCAGCTTCTTCCTTATCTCTATACCATGTTTTGGAAATATACTACTGATAATATTCCTATGCTCAAGCCATTGGTGTATTACGACCAGGCAGATCTGCAAACTCATTTCAGAACAGACGAGTTTATATTTGGCGATCAAATATTGGTTTGTCCGGTTCAGGAACCCAACGCGCAGGGAAGAAGAATGTATATCCCTAAAGGAAAATGGTATAACTTTTGGAGCGGCGAAGTTATAGAAGGAGGAATGGAGAAATGGGTTGCTGCGGATATTGATAAAATTCCGATTTTTATAAAAGAAGGAGCTATAATACCTAAATATCCCGTCCAGCAATATGTAGGGGAAATAGACATTAAAGAATTGATTCTGGAAGTATATTTTAAATATGGTATTGAAAGTTCCACCGTTTATGAAGATGCCCAGGATGGCTATGATTACACAAAAGGCAGTTATAGTTTAAGAAATTTTAAATTGAATGGCAAGGAAAATGAAATGATTATTCAACAGTTTAAAAATGGTACCTTTATTACATCTTATAATACTTTTAAATTAAATCTGATTGGTCTGCCATTTAAAATAAAGGAGATAGAAATAGACAATGAAATAGTTCCGTTAAAAGATGTGAAACTAAATGGCAATAATGTGATTCATGTCACAAAGAATTTTACAGAATTACATATAATAGGGGAATAAATATTTTGCATTGTATACATCAACAATTAACAAAATGGGTAATAAAAAATTAATTCTGGTATGGATATTATTGCTGGGTATTGCTTCTTGTAAAGTAAATCCGTTTACAGGGCAAAAGGTATTAAATTTCTATCCAAACAGTCAGATTTTCCCAATGGCATTTGCACAATATGATGAATTTCTTGGACAAAACAGCGTCCTGGAAGATACTTCCGAGGCAAACATGATCAGCAAGGTAGGACGCCGAATTTCTTCTGCTGCCGAAAGATGGTTGTCTTCAAATGGATATCCGGGATACCTGAAAGATTATCGCTGGGAGTACCATCTGGTAAAAGACTCTACTGTAAACGCCTGGTGTATGCCTGGCGGAAAAATTGTTTTTTATACGGGGATACTGCCAATTTGTAACGGAGAAACTGGTGTTGCCGTTGTAATGGGCCACGAGGTCGCTCATGCTTTAGCCGATCATGGTGCACAGCGTATGAGCGCAGGTACTTTGCAACAGCTTGGGGCAGTAGCCGGAAATATTGCCATCCAGGACTCGAAATCCAGAAATATGTTCAACCAGGCATACGGTATTGGTTCCTCAGTGGGTATTATGTTGCCTTTTAGTCGTAGTCATGAAACAGAGGCAGATAGAATAGGGCTTCAAATAATGGCTATAGCAGGTTATAATCCATATGAGGCAGCAGAATTATGGAAACGTATGCAGGCCAGGGCAGGAGGTAATGCACCACCGGAATTTTTAAGTACGCACCCTTCCAATGAGACAAGAATCGCGAATTTAACCGAATGGGCTCCTTTGGCAAAACAGGAAGCTGAGAAGTTTGGGGTAACTTCATTTCAATAGACCAAATTCAAACTGAGATTCCTCCAATATTTGTATATTCGAAGCTGCTCTTTTAGAACAGCTTTTATTATTTATGGCCAAAACTTTTGCAATAAAGGGAAGTAAGAAATTATTAAATGCATGGGCATTTTATGATTGGGCTAATTCTGTATATAGCCTGGTAATTGCATCTGCCATATTTCCTATTTTTTATGGGGCCCTTTTCAGAATAGCGGATATTGAAAAAGTATCTGTATTTGGTGGGGAAATTGCCAGAGCACCATTGATAAGCTATTTAACTTCGGCTGCGTTTTTATTCATTGCATTCCTCACGCCACTTATATCGGGTATAGCAGATTATTTGGGCAATAAAAAAATCTTCATGAAATTTTTTTGTTACCTGGGCGGAATTTCCTGTATAGGGCTGTACTGGTTCTCATTGGAAAATATTTATTTAGGCCTGGTTTGTTACTTCTTTGGCCTGGTTGGCTTCTGGATAAGTTTTGCAGTCAATAATTCATACCTGCCTGATATTGCCTTCCCGGAGCAACAGGATCGTATTAGTGCCAAAGGATTCTCCATGGGTTATCTGGGCAGTGTTATTTTACTGCTATTAAACCTTGCTATGGTAATGAAACCAGACATTTTTGGAATTGAGAGTGATGTTGGGGAAGGAGCAGAGATTAAAGCTATGAAATATTCATTCGTTTCAGTGGGCATCTGGTGGATTTTATTTAGCCAGTATACTTTTTATTACCTGCCCAAAGGCGTGAAGCGATCCGGGGTGCGCAGGAATATTATTTTCAATGGATTCAAGGAGTTAAAAGGGGTCTGGCATCAATTAGGAAATGAGATTAGGTTAAAACGATATCTGGTAGCCTTTTTTGTTTACAGCATGGCAGTACAGACGGTTATGTTGATTGCTACTTATTTTGGAGAACAGGAGATTGACTGGGGTTCAGACAGTGAACGTACCACCGGGTTAATTGTAAGTATTCTGGTGATTCAGCTGGTGGCTATTTTTGGGGCAACAATGACCGCGAGGGCCTCAAAAAGGTTCGGTAACATAAAGACACTGATGGTGATCAATATTCTTTGGGTATTTATTTGTGTATATGCCTATTTCCTAATTACCCCAAAGGATTTCTATATAGCAGCGGGCTGTGTGGGAATCGTCATGGGGGGCATACAGGCATTGTCAAGATCAACCTATTCCAAATTCATACCGGAAACAACGGATACTGCTTCCTTTTTTAGTTTTTATGATGTTGCAGAAAAACTGGGAATAGTGATCGGCACTTTTTTATACGGTTTTATTGCCCAGTTTACGGGAAGTATGAGAAACGCAACCATATTCCTTGGACTGTTTTTCCTTAGTGGTTTGTTTTTATTGTCCAGGGTAAATAAAAACCCTGACATATCTGCCAGGGTATGATTTTTGTTCGTTTTTTGATGCGATACTAGCCCTTGGTAATATCTCCGGAGCCCGAAGATTTACTGTCAATTTTTTTTGGGTCCCCCCGATAATGAATATCTCCCGAGCCAGATACCCTTGCTTTAAGCATTTCATTAGCGGTCACCTGGATGTCGGCAGATCCTGAAATACTGGCATCAACGGTATCTGCAATAAGATCGTACGCCTTTATGTCACCCGAGCCCGAAATCTGAACATTGAATACCTCGGTGGAACCACTTAAATTGATGTCCCCGGAACCGGACATTACCGCAGTGACCGTTTTAGATTGCAGATCCAGTGTAATATCTCCGGAGCCTGACATGCTTGTACTAAATTCTGAAGCCGTTATGGTTTTTTTACCCACTATATCTCCGGAGCCTGATAATGAAACCTCATTAACGCTTTCTACAGGAACAGTGACATAAATTCCACCATCCTTTTTCCAGGAAGAAGGCTGAAGGTTATACCCTTTTTCGGTCTTGATTACCAATTTACCTTCCTTTACCTCGGTTTTAATATACTCAAGTAAATTTTCCTCCCCTTCGATACTTAGTTTTCCCTCTTGTCCTTCAACAAGAATTACATCAAACCATCCTGCTACAGAAATGGCATCATATTCTTCTGTAGATCGCTCAATGGTTACAACATTGCCGTTTCCCTTTATTTTCTTACCCCACTGCCCATTGGTTACGGCAACCATGCACAATGCAATTCCGAGTGTTATTCCTTTCATCATGATAGTGTGTTTTAGCTAATAGTGTTTATTATAAAATGTTTGATTAATTTTTGGAAAAAGTGATATCACCGTAATCACTTGTTATAGTAATCATATTTTCACTGCCTGCGCTGCCATAAAACCCCTTGTAATACCTTTCGCTGGATTTCTCTTTACTTATGCTAATTTCAAAATCATCTTTACCACTGACACGGGCATATTCGGTTGAAATTTCAAAATTAAAATTGTACATAGGGTCATATCCAATTTTTATGCCTGTATAATCTGTTCTGATAGAAACATTTCCTGCATCCTGGGCCATATTGCGTATTCCCACCGAACCATAATCGGCATTAATGTCTACATTGCCGTGAATGGTACCCAAACTAACATTGATATAATCGCCATTGCCATGTACATTGTTAGCTTCCTCTACTTCTAATTTACCATAATCACTGGTGTATTCCAGGTTTTCCATTTGCTTTATAGTGGCATTTGTATAGTCAGCATTGATGTTTAAATTTCCTGCTTTTTGTATTGTAAATCCCGAGTAATCCGCAGAGATATTTGCGCTGTTCACATAGTCTATGGTGGACTTGGAAGTATAATCGAATTTTAGTTCATTATTTCTTCCATGGAGTTCGCCAATTTCTAATCTTCCGTAATCACAACTAATTTTAGCATGACCATCAACCCGGTCCAGCATGATGTTCCCATAGTCATTATTCAGATGGACGCTATTTTTTACGGGAAGTTTTATAGTATAATTGATTTGCATATTCACATTGTTATTTTTCCCCCAATTCCAGCCCCAGCTGCCCTTGTCTTTATTAAAGATGGTTTTCGCGGAAACCATAGTACTACTGGCATCAAAATCCACCGTAATTTCATCCAACTTCTGTTGAACTTTTGACTCGTTGTTTCCATTGGTTTTAATATGAACTTCTATGACCACCCTATTCTCATTCCAGGAAGTCAAAGTAAGATTTCCATAGCTATTGGTAACTTTGAGCAAAGCATCCGCATTTACATCATATTCCTTCTTTATGGTTTTCTCTTTGGTATACTGCCCTTTCATATTTCCGTTGTTGGCCTGGGCTGCAAACGGAACTACCAGCAGTGCAATTAATGCATATTTAAATAGTAATGTTTTCATCATCGTAATTTTTAAAGGTTTTAATATTTTCTATTTGGTCCATAACTTCCTGTAGTAAATCTATTCGGGTTTGAAAATTGGTAATCATAGCACTTAGGATCAGTTTACTGTTTCCCCCGTTAATTAGATCTTGTTCAAGTTTCTTATAGTTTTGTTCTAGTTTATTTAACTGCAGCATAGTGTCCTCCACTAATTTTTTAGTTTCAGGTGTGATTTCGCCCTGTAATTCTTTTACTTGTTCCTCAATTAGGTTGGCAAAGTAAAACTGTGTTTGAGAAACTTCCGGGGAAATTTTAGCCAGCTGTTCATCCATGGATGGCCGACTGTTAAAGAGTAAAGCGCCAACTGCAAAAAGCACTATTATGGACGCCGCTATCGATAAAGGTCTCCACCAGATTTGCTTTTTAGGCTCTAATCTTACTACCTTACCTTTTGTATTGCTCAACTTCTCCAGGAATCTTTGTTCATGACCTTCCACTGGTTCTCTGGTATCAAAAGAGCCTTGCAGGTTTTTAAACATTTCTTCTATTCGATCTTCTTTCATAACTAGGCATTTATCATTTTTTTTCTCAAACTTTCCTTTGCTCTTGATATTGTAGTCCTGCAATTCGCATAACTTATATTCATAATTGAACTTACCTCTTCATAATCATAGCCTTCAATTAGATGTAAGGTCAAAGAAATTCTGTAATTGTCTTTTAATTGATTCATAGTTTCCAGCACTTTTTGAGCCATTCGTTCTGTACTCCCATGATCCACGTCAATTCCGTCATTATCTTCGACCTTGTACAATATTTCATCTAATCCTACCTGATTCATTTTCTGTTTCTTTCTGTAATAGTAAATGCTTTTGTTAATTACAATTCGCTTTAACCATGCACCGAAAGTAACATCTCCCTTAAAGGTGTGCAGTTTAGTGAACGCATTTAAAAACGATTCCTGCATCACATCTTCGGCTTCCGCACTGTCTTTTACAATTCTAACTGCTGTGTTGAACATAGCTTTGTAATAGCGATTGTAAATTTCCATTTGTGCACTTTGGTTACCATCCAGACACAATTGTAACAAGGCTTCAGTATGTACTTTATTTTGGCTCAAAAAGTAAATGCTTTGTATAAAAGATTGATTAATTTAAATAATGTTACACTTTTTTTGGAAAAATTCGCACTTGTTGGCATAACAATTGTCTTTATGAAGTTGAAAAGCTAATATCTACGGCGCTTCTGGCCTTAGTATTTGTAGTTTAACAAATTATATGTGGAATGCAATTATAAAATATCTGTCCGTGAATGACAGAATGACCGAATAAAAACAACATGGGATATTTCAATTATTCAAAATTTGACAATATGACGTTACAAGGAATTGATGAAGATTCTGAATTTATACCATTATTAACTCCGGAAGATGAAGAGGAGATGAATAATGAAAGCTTACCAGAGATTTTACCAATTTTACCTCTGAGAAATACAGTATTATTTCCTGGGGTAGTAATACCTATTACCGCGGGAAGGGATGCTTCAATAAACTTGATCAAGGATGCCAATAAAGGATCAAAGGTCATAGGTGTCGTATCTCAAAAGGACGAGGAAACTGAAACACCGGGTATTAAGGATATTAATGTCTTAGGGACAGTAGCCAGAATTTTAAGGGTATTAAAAATGCCTGATGGTAATACCACGGTAATATTACAAGGAAAAAAGAGATTTGAGATAACCGAAGTTCTCACTGAAAGCCCTTATATGACCGCTACCATCAGGGAGGCAGATGAAGAAAGGCCCCTGCCCGGAGATCAGGAGTTCATTGCTATCATTGATTCCATAAAGGAACTGGCGTTAAAAATCATTAAAAACAACCCTAATATACCAAGTGAAGCTTCCTTTGCCATAAAGAATATACAAAGTGATTCATTCCTGATAAACTTTGTATCCTCTAACCTTAATCTAGATGTAAAAGATAAACAGGAATTATTGGAGATTGGCAATCTTCAGGACAGGGCACTCGCCACATTAAAATATATGAATGTGGAACTTCAGAAGCTGGAACTTCAAAAAGACATTCAATCCAAGGTAAGGAGTGACATGGATCAGCAGCAGCGTGAGTATTTTTTACATCAGCAAATGAAAACAATTCAGGAAGAGCTGGGAGGAGTATCTTATGATGAGGAATTACATGAAATGCAGGCCAGGTCCAAAAATAAAAAATGGGATAAAAAGGTGGCTGAACATTTTGAAAAGGAATTGGCTAAAATACAGCGGATGAACCCGCAGGTGGCTGAGTATTCTATACAAAGGAACTACCTGGACTTGTTTCTCGAGTTGCCATGGAATGAGTATTCCAAGGATAAATTTGATCTCAAAAGGGCCCAGAAAATTTTAGACAGGGATCACTATGGGCTGGAGGATGTAAAGCAAAGGATAATAGAATATTTGGCGGTACTTAAGCTTCGAAATGATATGAAATCTCCAATACTTTGTCTTTTTGGACCTCCCGGTGTTGGAAAAACTTCCCTCGGTAAATCCGTGGCTGAAGCATTGGGCAGGGAATATGTGCGAATGTCATTAGGTGGCATGCGAGACGAGGCGGAGATCAGAGGACATCGTAAAACATATATTGGAGCTATGCCGGGTAGAATTATACAAAGCATTAAAAAAGCAGGGACATCCAACCCGGTCTTTATATTGGATGAAATAGATAAGTTAGGTACCAGTTACCAGGGAGATCCTTCTTCTGCAATGCTGGAAGTTTTAGATCCTGAGCAAAACAGTGAATTCCACGATAATTTCCTAGAAATAGGATATGACCTGTCCAAGGTGATGTTTATTGCCACAGCCAATAACCTTTCCAACCTCCAGCCAGCATTACTTGACAGAATGGAGATCATAAATGTTACGGGGTATACCATTGAGGAAAAAGTAGAAATTGCCAAACGGCATTTATTGCCCAAACAACTTAAAGAACATGGACTCTCACCCAAAGATTTGAAAATTGGGAAACCCCAGTTGGAAAAAATTGTTGAGGGGTACACGCGTGAATCAGGTGTTCGCGGCCTGGAAAAGCAAATCGCGAAAATGGTCAGGTATGCAGCTAAATCAATTGCCATTGGGGAGTCATATGACGTGAAAGTTTCGAGTAGTGATGTGGAAAAAGTATTAGGCCCGGCACGCTTGGAACGCGATAAGTATGAAAATAATGATATAGCCGGTGTGGTTACAGGATTGGCCTGGACCAGTGTTGGTGGGGATATCCTTTTTATAGAATCTATCCTTTCTAAAGGAAAAGGCACCCTCAATATAACGGGAAACCTGGGTAAAGTAATGAAGGAATCTGCCACTATTGCTATGGAATACATAAAATCCAATGCCGAAAGTTTTGGCATAGACCCTGACGTATTTGATAAATACAATGTTCATATTCATGTACCGGAAGGAGCCACACCCAAGGATGGTCCAAGTGCTGGTGTTACCATGCTAACATCTCTGGTGTCTTTATTCGCGCAAAAAAAGGTCAAAAAAAGCCTGGCTATGACAGGTGAGATAACCTTAAGAGGTAAAGTTTTGCCTGTGGGTGGGATCAAAGAAAAAATACTGGCTGCCAAAAGGGCAAGAATAAAGGAGATCATTCTCTCAGAGGACAACAGAAAGGATATCCTTGAAATAAAAGAGGAGTACCTGAAGGGCCTTACATTTCACTATGTGACCGATATGAGTGAGGTAATAGACATGGCCATTACCGATCAAAAAGTAAAAAACGCCAAGAAATTGTAACCAAAAAAAGAAAATTAAATGGCCTTCTTCTTATTGCAATTAGGTAAAGAAAGTTTTTTTGTTTGGCTTTAATTCATTTCTCTCTATTTTTAACCAATGGGAAAAATTACAATAGCAATTGACGGTTACTCTTCAACGGGTAAAAGCACCATAGCAAAAGATTTGGCCAGTGCTTTGAATTATGTTTATGTAGATACTGGTGCAATGTACAGGGCAATAACCCTGTTTGCTTTGGATAATAAATGTATTGTTGATGACAAAATTAACCTTGAGAAGCTTATCGGCCTGCTTCCAAAGGCGAAACTAAAATTTCAATTTAACAAGGAATTGGACTACTCGCAAATGTACCTGAACGGGGAAAATGTGGAACAGGAAATTAGAAGTATGCGAGTTTCCAAGCTTGTAAGTAAAATTGCTATAATACCTGAGGTACGGGAAAAATTAGTAAGTATGCAGAGGGAAATGGGAAGGAACAAAGGAATAGTGATGGATGGCAGGGATATCGGAACCGTGGTTTTTCCCGATGCAGAATTTAAAATATTTATGACAGCTTCACCAGATATCAGGGCATCAAGGCGCTATAAAGAACTGATTTCAAAAGGAGAGAATGTAACCTATGAGGAGGTGCTTAAAAATGTTCGGGAGCGCGACTATATTGATTCAAACAGGGCTTCTTCACCATTGATGCAGGCTGAGGATGCTATAGAATTTGACAATAGTGACATGGGCATACAGGAACAGTTTGAACGAATCCATCATTATGCCTTGAAGGTTATTGAAAAACAAAAAAAGAACGCTTAAACAGCGTTCTTTTTTTTATGTATTAATAAAGTAACTATGGATTAGGGATGATCAAAACCTGATCTGGATGAATAACATCCGGGTTACTCAGAATATTAGTATTGGCATTAAAGATCTGCTTGTATTTCATGGCATCACCATAATAGTGCTTTGCAATTTTACTTAATGTTTCCCCGCTTTTTACAACATGGCGATGATAAACAGAACTGTCTGCAACAGTAATATTTGCTTTTATATCTGAAGGGTTTTCACCACCAATTTCTTTAATTTTATCCCAAATTAGATTTTTTTCATATTGGGTTTTGGCTTCTCCTTTTATCTTTAAAACACCTTCGGCTTCAACTACATCACCACCTTTTATTCCCAATTGCTCTCCTAAATTAAGGACTGCCTGATATTTAGTTTTAACACTCATTTTTAATTGTTTTAATAGTTGATTTTAAGAAACCCAAGTTACAAAAAACCTATTTATTTTGCGGGGAAATAGGTAAATCTTATTCCTTATTTTAAACCTTTCCCTGTGCTACTTTGTAAAACAACTTTTTAGTTGTACTTTTGCACTCCTTTTTCACAAATAATCAGGAGGAAAAGGAAGACAAAAATAATCAAATAACAGCTTCTGCAGGAATTGTTTAACTCCTGAAAGTACTGCGGAATACAAATTTAATCAGCACATGGCTGAAGAAAAAGCAATAACAGAGGTAGTAGAGACTGCCGAAGTAAAAGAAGAACAAAAAACAGAGACTCCAAAACAGGATCCTAAAGAATTTTTGGAGAATTTTAATTGGGAAAAATACGAAGAAGGAATAGAGCGTGTTGAAGATTCCAAACTTGAAGAATTTGAAAAATTAGTAGCAGAAAACTTTGTAGATACTGCCGATGAAGAGGTAGTGGAAGGTATTGTTACTCATTTAACAGACCGTGAAGCCATTATCGACATTAATGCCAAGTCAGAAGGTGTAATTTCACTCAATGAGTTTCGATATAATCCGGGTCTGAAGATTGGCGATAAAGTAGAGGTTCTTATTGATATCCGCGAGGACAAAAGCGGGCAGTTGGTGCTATCACACAGAAAGGCCAGAACTATAATGGCCTGGGATAGGGTTAATGCTGCACACGATAAAGAAGAAGTAGTAACTGGATTTGTAAAATGCAGAACCAAAGGAGGAATGATTGTAGATGTTTTTGGAATTGAAGCATTCCTGCCTGGTTCACAGATTGATGTTAAACCTATTAGGGATTATGATCAGTATGTAGGCAAGACCATGGAGTTTAAGGTAGTAAAGATCAACCACGAGTTCAAAAACGTAGTAGTTTCGCATAAGGCATTGATTGAAGCGGACATAGAAGAACAGAAGAAAGAAATTATCGGTCAGCTGGAAAAAGGACAGGTGCTGGAAGGTGTTGTAAAAAACATTACTTCTTATGGCGTATTTATTGACCTTGGTGGTGTTGATGGTTTAGTTCATATTACAGATCTCTCATGGAGTAGAATAAATCATCCTAATGAAGTAGTAGAATTAGATCAGAAACTCAATGTGGTTATCCTTGATTTCGATGATAATAAATCCAGAATTCAGTTAGGTCTTAAACAATTGGAAAAACATCCTTGGGATGCTCTTGGAGATGAAATTAAGATAGGTGATAAAGTAAAAGGGAAAGTTGTAGTAATTGCAGATTATGGTGCCTTTTTAGAAGTTGCTGAAGGAGTGGAAGGATTGATTCATGTTTCTGAAATGTCATGGTCAACTCATTTGAGATCGGCTCAGGACTTTGTAAAGGTTGGAGATGAATTGGAGGCGGTTGTTCTGACCCTTGACAGGGAAGACCGTAAGATGTCGTTGGGCATTAAGCAACTTTCGCCAGATCCATGGACTGATATTACATCTAAGTACCCTGTTGGATCAAGACATAAAGGAATTGTCAGGAACTTTACAAATTTTGGTGTTTTTGTTGAACTGGAAGAAGGTATTGATGGATTGATATATATATCAGATCTATCCTGGACCAAGAAAATAAAACATCCTTCAGAATTTGTGACAGTAGGTGATACTTTAGAAGTTGAAGTATTGGAACTTGACGTTGAAGGCCGTAAATTAAGTTTAGGCCATAAGCAGACTACTGAAAATCCTTGGGATAAATATGAAAAGGAATTTGCCGTTGACACCGTTCATAAAGCTTCAATCTCAGAAATAGTTGATAAAGGCGCTGTTATTGAGTTTAATGATGACATCACCGCTTTTGTTCCTCAACGCCATATGGAAAAAGAGGATGGCAAAAAATTGAATAAAGGTGAAGAGGCCGAATTCAAGATTATTGAATTCAATAAAGAATTCAAACGAGTGGTGGCGAGCCACACCGCTATTTTCAGAGAAGAAGAACAACGCAATGTGAAAGTAGCTAAAAAGAAAGCAGCTGCTTCTGCCGAAGAGGCCAAACCAACACTTGGTGATGCCAACGAGCAGTTACAAGCGTTGAAAGACAAGATGGAAGCCGCTAAAAAGAAGTAGGTTTTTAAGAAGTCAGCTCCTTCCGGAGCTTTCAAAAAGTCCTGACTATTTTGTCAGGACTTTTTTATTTGTATCCCTTATTGTACAAATATTGGCCTGGAACACCTATACAATATTTCAATCCATCATATTTATTAAGCAGAAATCCCTACTTTTGTAATTGAAAAGAGTAGGTTATCTAGCCCATGAGTCAAAAAGTATTGCTTTCTTCTAAAGAAATAAACATTATACTGCACCGCCTGGCTTGTCAACTTTTAGAACATCATTTAGATTTTACAGAGACTGCTTTAATAGGATTACAACCTCGTGGAATTTATGTAGCAGAGCGTCTTGCCAAAATTCTTAAGGAAGACTATGGAGTAAAAAAAATAGATCTGGGTTTCCTGGATATTACCTTCTATCGCGATGATTTTAGAAGGGGAGACAAAACCCTTGAGGCAAGCAGCACTAAAATTGATTTTTTAGTGGAGGGCAAAAAAGTAGTCCTTGTAGACGACGTACTTTACACTGGACGAAGTATACGTGC
>JAHEBI010000241.1 GCA_024642325.1 Eudoraea sp.
CTTTGGCCGGCAATCCTGGTTTCGTGCATTTCTATAGCTTCTTTTAGTTTATCTATAATCCCATTATGGAGGATAAATTCATTTTGGTAATGCTCCAATTGTGCGAGTACCTCCTTATCGGACCAACGGGTTATTAATTCATTTAACCTGTTATCAAAGGATTTGAGTTCATCTTCCCAAAAGGCCAGTTCGGACCACCATAGTTGATGTTCAAAATGTAGGTCAGCATTGAAAATAATTTCTTTTTCCATGATATTTCGTATTAGTTATTACTTATTTTGTTTCATCCAATTGCTCAACATACCTCTTCCCTAATATCTTTTCCAGATCTTCCTCTTCAACTACTTCTTTTTTCAACAAAAGTTTTGCAAGCTTTTCTAATTCCGCTCTATGTTCTATCAGGAGATTCTTAGATTGGTCATAACAGCTGTTCACCAATTCCTGTACTTCTTTATCGATTAACCGCGCCATATCCTCACTATACGGTTTCCCGAAAACGCGTTCATTCTGACCTGTGGAATCGTAATAGCTTATCGGGCCAATTACCTTATCCAGTCCATAATAAGCCACCATAGTATAAGCCTGTTTCGTTACTTTTTCCAGATCATCCAAAGCCCCTGTTGAAATCTCGTTAAAAATAATTTCCTCTGCGGCACGTCCCCCCAGAGATACGCAAATTTGATCCATAAATTGGGCCCTGGTTACAATTTGTCGTTCTTCAGGCAAATACCAGGCAGAACCTAAGGATTTACCCCTGGGAATAATGGATACTTTAACCAGGGAATCTACATTTTTTAAATACCAGCTTACAACGGCGTGACCGGCTTCGTGATATGCCACAATTTCCTTTTCGCCTGGGGATATGATTTTACTTTTTCTTTCCAGTCCTCCCACAACCCGGTCCCTTGCTTCCATAAAATCTTCCTGTTCCACTTCTTCCTTCTTTTTACGTGCCGCAATTAGTGCTGCCTCATTGCATATATTGGCAATGTCCGCTCCCGAAAATCCAGGGCTTAATGACCCCAGTACCTGAAGGTTTACATCTTTGGACAATTTAAGCCCGCGTATATGAACCCCAAATATTTCTATCCGTTCTTGTTTGTTGGGCAATTCCAGGTAGATATGGCGATCAAACCTACCGGGTCTTAACAAGGCCTTATCCAATACATCGGGGCGGTTGGTAGCAGCTAATACAATAACACCTGTATTAGGGCCAAAGCCATCCAACTCGGTAAGTAATTGATTTAAGGTGCTTTCTCTTTCATCATTCGCTTGAAATGCGTTAAGCTTCCCTCGTGAGCGCCCTACGGCATCAATCTCATCAATAAAAATTATACTGGGTGCTTTTTCTTTCGCGCGCTTAAAAAGATCCCGAACCCTTGAAGCACCTACCCCAACAAACATTTCAACAAACTCTGAACCGGACATAGAAAAGAAAGGAACGCCTGCCTCCCCGGCTACTGCTTTTGCCATCAGGGTTTTACCCGTACCCGGAGGACCCACGAGCATAACTCCTTTGGGAATTTTAGCGCCTAATTTTGTATAATTTTCCGGATGTTTGAGAAAATCAACCACTTCAATAACCTCAGCCTTGGCCTCTTTTAAACCGGCGATGTCATCGAAAGTTACTTTACTTTTTTTGCCTTTATCAGCTATCTGTGGTGTTGATTTGCCAAAATTGAACAATGGATTTGAGCTGTCTCCGGAGCGCATCCTTCGAAGTGTAAATCCCCAGAATAACAACAAAAACATAAGTGGTAAAAGCCAGGGAACAATATCCCACAGTTCCATTCGGTTCTGATAACTGACATCTACTTTTTCTTCATTGGAAAAGTCTTGCTGTGCCATAGCCATTTTGTTCTCAAAACTTTCTACAGAACCAATCTGTATTACATAATGCGGTCCAATCCTGGTGTTGGCTTTATCTTTTATCCAATGGTGTTTTGGATCCTCCAGACGTTCCTCTCTGATATATATTTCGGCCACTTCCTTATTGACCACCACTATTTTGGCTACATCATGTTGAGAAAGCATAGAATTCTCAAACTCTTGCCAGGTTATTTCCCGGGTAACGGTATAAGGTTTTGAAAAAATGTAAAACAGTAATAGCGAAGCAAAAAGCAAAATATAGCCCAGGTTTATGCTATCCCCACCCAAAGGTTTTTTCGGCCGCTCTTTTTTGGCCGGGTTTGAGTTTATCTTTTTATCTGGCGACTGCTTCATCATTTTAAATTATATTAGAATACTAAATTGCTTCCCCTGCATATGGACGAAAGCTACATGTTGCAGTTTATTAAAGCCATTCCGGATCAAACGAGTTCTGCCTGCATTGGCCCACTAACCTTTAATTTTAATTGCGGTATCTTAAATAACCATTTGTCATTTTATGGAATTTTTATACCTGAGATAAAACTTTGAAATGATCCAGGACTATTCACCGGTTAATAGTTCCAAAAATATCTCTATATGGTTATTCCTGAAATGACCTATATCATTTCGATATGTGAAGACATGCTTTTATTTTGTAGTTAAAACTATATGTTATGACTACGTATAAAAAGTTACTATATAGCCTGATGGCAATGATCTTCTTTACTGGCTTAAGCTGCGGGCCCGTGGTCATGACCACAAGTGTCAATGAACCGCTACCGCCATGGTTTTATCCAAACCGGCTGGAAGTGGTTCGCTATGTTTATTTTCCTGAATATTATTTTTACTATGACCTATCGACCCGCACATATCTTTATTTGGACGGCGGGGTTTGGGTGCGGCGCAATGTCTTACCGCCACCGTACCGCAATTTGGACCTGCGGCGTTCAAGATACGAGCGGATAAAAGGCTACCACAGCGATGACATCCGCAGGTACCACGAGGAACGTAATGCCAACCGGGGTAGAAGCAACAGAAACCCAAATACAAGAAGTGGTTGAAACAATAACTTAAACTAAATACATTTAAAGTCATAAGAAAAATAAGAAACTGTATCGAACTACTTTTGATTGCTCTGGTATCGGTTTCACTTACATCCTGCAAGGATATAAATAGTCTGGCCGAAAATACCGATAATGACCTACCGCAATTATATGCTGAGGAAAGGAACAGTGTTAATGCCTCCCAAAATGATATCCAAAAAATCCCCCGGGGACCGGTAGATTTTACCGAAACCTCCAAAAAGGTTTTGGATGCCGTGGTACATATTAGATCAACCCAGGCCACCTCAAATGACGATAACGAGTTGCAGCCCCGCGAATTACCTGACTTTTTCAGGGAGTTTTTCGGAGATCGCTTTCAAATGCCTGAGAATATGCCACAGCAGCCCATGTACGGCTCTGGGTCTGGTGTGATTATAGATCAGAAAGGACATATAGTAACCAACAACCATGTGATCAATAATGCCACGGAGTTAGAGGTTACTCTGCACAATAATGAAACCTACAAGGCCACTGTAATAGGAGCTGACCCAACTACAGATCTGGCATTGCTACAGATCAAGGGCAAGGATTTAAAAGCATTGTCGTTTGTTGATTCAGATAAAGTGGAAATCGGAGAATGGGTATTGGCTGTAGGAAATCCTTATAGCCTTTATTCTACAGTTACTGCCGGTATTGTCAGTGCCAAAGCTCGCAACATCAATATCAACCCTGAGAAACTAGCGGTGGAGAGTTTTATTCAGACAGATGCGGCCATCAATCCAGGTAACAGTGGTGGTGCCCTCGTAGACCTTGACGGGAACATTGTCGGTATCAATACAGCCATTGCCAGTCGAACCGGTAGTTATACCGGATACGGATTTGCCATACCCAGCAATATTGTTACAAAAGTGGTGGCCGATCTATTGAAATATGGCAGTGTGCAGCGTGGCATTCTCGGCGTAACCATAACCACAATGAATGGTAATTTAGCAAAAGAAAAGAAAATCGATTTCATCAAAGGCGTCTGGGTTGAAAGCGTAAACGAAGATAGTGCTGCTGATAAGGCTGGTATTAAAGCAGGGGATATAATCGTTAAAGTAGACGGAACAGATGTGATTACCTCACCAAGATTACAGGAAATTATAGCACAGCACAGACCCGGAGACAAAGTATCCATAGTTGTGAACCGAAAGGGAAAAGAAAGAGAATTTCAGGTTACTCTTGAAAATGTAAAAGGTTCTACTGATATAACTAAAAAGGAGAATGTGGAAATGTTGAATTTCCTGGGGGCTGATTTTGAAACACTGGATAAGGAAACAGCCAAAAAATTGAATTTGGATGGTGGTGTAAGGGTGGTCAATCTCTACCCCGGCCTTCTGCGTCAAAAAACTCAGATACGTCCGGGTTATATCATTACACATGTAGATGGTAAAAAAGTAACAACCATTAAAGAATTGGTGGCGGTTCTGGAAAACAAAATAGGGGGTGTCATGTTGGAAGGGGTATATGAAGATATGCCCGGGAAACAATATTATGCCTTCGGACTGGATTCCTGAAAAACCCTTTTTAAATCAACCTAAAAGCCCCCGACGTGAGGACTCTAAATTCCTGAACTGATGGGTTATCGATGTGATAAACCCTTGCTTCTTTTCCAGGGCATGTTTAGTTTTATTAAGATTTTTTGAAGGAAGACCTAAATATTGGGCCTTGGGTGACCGTTTTTGGTTCAACTCGTTTGGTTGAGGCCCATCCTTGTCAACAGTAAATCAAAAAATAGGCGCGCCCATGGGCTGGTTTGGATTAATTAATG
>JAHEBI010000242.1 GCA_024642325.1 Eudoraea sp.
GGAAGAGTTCGATTTATTATGAAAGATGAAACTACATACTTAATTAAAAAACTGGTACGTCAAATTACCATTTGTTGCAGTTTTATGGTTTTAATATCGGTTACAACCTTACTCCTTTATTTTGATGCCTTCCCCAAAGATCTGTTCCAGCCAGCAGAAATAAGCATTATACCATATGATTCAAAATATGATGTGGCCCTTTTAGGGGATTCTGAGGAAGATTTAGAAATAAAATACGGTCATGAGCTTTTTATCAATACACCCAAGTATATTGGCCCGGATAACGGTAAGCAGGAACTTGCATTCGCCGGCAATAGACTGGCGTGCAATAATTGCCACTTGTATTCTGGAACAAAGGCATTTTCTGCTTCCCTGATTGGTATTATTAACAGATTTCCCCAGTTTCGGGGAAGGGAGAACAAAATTGGTACTATTGAAGAACGCATCAATGGGTGCATGGAACGGAGTATGAATGGCAGGACCTTACCTCCCGATGGAAAGGAGATGAAAGCCTTTGTTCAATACCTGACCTGGCTAAGCAGATTTGCACCAGAAGATGGCAAAATAAACGGGCAGGGATTTGTAAAAATTGCAATCCCAAACAGAAAAGTAAATCTTACTAAGGGCCAACAGGTATTTAAGACAATCTGTGTAGAATGTCATGGTATAGATGGACAAGGTAAAAAGGCAGAGGATGGTTTTACCTATGAATATCCTCCACTATGGGGTGAAGATTCCTATAATAATGGCGCCGGAATGAATCGGGTTATTACTGCCGCCCAGTTTATAAAAGCCAATATGCCCTTTGGAACTACCTATGAAGCACCTTTACTTTCGGATGAAGAATCTTACGATGTTGCCGGTTATATTAATCAGCAAAAACGACCCATAAAACAGAATTCTGAAAAAGATTTTCCCGATCTAAAGAAAAAGCCTGTATCCACCCCCTATCCTCCCTATGCCGATTCCTTCCCCATCGATCAACACCAGTTAGGTCCTTTTGAGCCCATAATCAGCTATTACAAAAAAGAGTATAACATCCTTAAAACCAAATAAATTATGAAAACAAAAAACAACAATTCCAGACGGCAATTTATCGGAGCTCTCGCACTTGGGGCAACTGCAAGCACAGTAGGCGTGCTTACCAACCCCATTTATGCCAATTCACCTAAAGTTGAAGCATCTATTATGAACGACGCCGATGATTGGTTTAAAAATGTTAAAGGAACCCATCGCATTGTTTATGACGGGTCTACCCCACATGGCGGATTTCCTATTATCTGGAACTGGGCCTTTTATTTGACCAATAATGAAACAGGCACGGCAGATACAGATATGACTGCCATGACAGTTTTAAGGCATAGTGCCTTGGCATTGGCCCTGGAAGATCGCCTGTGGAGTAAGTATCCTCTTGGTGAGGTATTTGAAATTACTGACAATGCCACTGGCAAGCCTTCTCTCAGAAACCCATATTATGAACCAAGGGAGGGTGATTTTCCTTTGCCCGGCATAGATGGTATAAAACGGTTACAGGAAAGAGGTGCAATGTTCTGTGCATGTGATCTGGCAACCAAAGTATATAGCAATGCTGTAGCTACAAAAATGAATTTGGATCCTAAGGAGGTCTATGAAGATTGGATAAGTGGCGTTCTTCCTGGAATCCAACTCGTACCATCTGGTGTTTGGGCACTCGGAAGAGCCCAGGAGCATGGTTGTGGCTACATATTTGCAGGCGAATAATTATTTCTTAAAACCCATAAATAGGTATATTATGAAAACATTTATAAATTTAATAATAGCATGCTTCTTTAGTACTATTGCTCTCGCCCAGGAAAAACCGGTGAAAATTGTATTTGATGTAACCAGTGACAATACCAAGGTGCACCAATCGGCAATGAGGCATGTAAAAATGATGGCCGAGGCTTACCCCGATTCAAATTTCGAAGTGGTCATGTATAGTGGAGCATATGAAATGGTGATTAAAGACAAATCGGTTGTTTCAGAAGAAATGGAAGCGCTAGCCAAGGTTGACAATGTAGATTTTGTGGTTTGCCAGGCATCACTGAATCGTCATAAAATTGAACCTTCTCAGCTGATTACCGGTGTTAGAACAGTTCCTGATGGGATTTTAGAAATCATCCAAAAACAAGAACTTGGTTGGGGCTACATAAAAGAAGGTCAATAATAGGCCGCATCCATGCCCTCATGGGTTTATTCATAACCTCCCAATGGGTCAAAGCCGACCCATTGGATCATTAAATTTTTAGTTACTGAATGGATACCATAGAGATTTTTGGATATTTAGGGGCATTATCCATCGGAGTGGTCTTGGGTTTATTAGGTAGTGGGGGTTCAATAATTGCAATCCCCATTTTTACCTACCTATTCCACATCAATCCCATTACTACCACTGCGTATTCGCTATTTGTTGTAGGTACTACTGCTTCTATAGGTGTCCTGAGAAACTGGAACAAGAGATTGATCGATTTTAAAATAGCCATTATTTTTGCCATCCCTGCATTTATAACGGTATACGTTGTCCGTAAATATATACTTCCGATAATCCCTGCTGAGATCATTGTAATAAAAGGTTTTGCAGTCACCAAGGATATGGCCATTATGGTATTTTTAGCCGTATTGATGCTGCTTTGCTCTATTTCCATGATCCGAAAAAAGAAAATAACTAATGATATCTACTTCCAAAATCGATACAATTATCCTCTATTAATCATAGAAGGCATTATCATCGGATTACTTACGGGTATTGTTGGAATAGGTGGAGGTTTTCTAATTATCCCCACCTTGGTTTTATTGGTAAGATTGCCGATGAAGAAGGCAGTAGCAACTTCAATGTTTATTATCGCAATAAAATCATTGATCGGATTTATGGGGGATTTAGGGAATTTGGAAATCAATTGGGATTTTCTGTTGGGATTTACCACAGTTTCGGCCCTGGGTATTTTATTGGGCATTTACCTCTCTTCCTATATTAAGGGAGAACAGCTAAAAAAATATTTCGGGTGGTTTGTTTTAATCACCTCCCTGGGTATTTTTTATGTTGAAATTTTTACCTGATGGTTTGAAAAAACCTGTTGGACCTTGTCAACATAAATTGTCGAAAAAGATGTTTAATTGATTGTGTAAAATCAATAAAACTTGTTGGATTGTGTAAGTTTCTGACGGCTGCTCACCGGTGTGGATGCCTTTGTATATTACACAGTAAGTATTTGTACCACTGATTTACAAAAAGAGTTCAATCCAGCTCTTTAATCATAATATTTCTGAAGGAAACCTCTCCCGGATGATCCTGAAAACAAATATGACCCCTGGAATATTTTCCAAAATCATACCAGCGTGCATCTCCCAAATATTCTGAATCTTCAGATCTGCTAAACTTACTTTTCTTAAGCATAGCCTCCCATTCCGGGCCCTGAAGTGGAAATGAATTTATTAGAATGTCGTTTAGTATGACCTCCCCTCGGTTGGCTTTGTAATCTATTTTAATGTGATAGGAGTTCCATTCATTAGCAGGTTTGGCCACATTTAATTCAGTAGGGGCAGACAAATCATAAAGTGCCCCTACAAAATGCTTCCGGGCTTCCAAATCTTCCAGGGCATTATTAATCTCCATTTCTCCCCCTAGGGCTATTTTAGGGTCGTTGTAAATTGCAGGATCCAGGATTTGAATTTCCGGTCCTGTTTGATAGGGATAATTATATTTTTCATCTTCGTTCACCCCCCACATAAAGCCACTATTGCCCCCGGGGATAATTTTCCAGTCAAATTTTATTTCAAAATTTCCGTAAACTTTATCCGACAATAAACTCGCATCCCCTTCTCCGGATTCCATATCCGAAACCCCGTTAAAAATTAGGATATTATTTTCTACAATCCAGCCTTTTGTTGATTCTGCATTCTGAAAAATATGCCAGCCATCAAGAGAATTAGATACAATTAAAGGTTTCCAATCGGAATTCGATCTTTTGCAATTTATCAGAAGAAGGACCATTAAAAAAGGTAAAAATACTTTTCCCATAATACTGTTTTATCATTCAATTTAAAGGCTCCTATATTAGGATAAAGTTAGTTAAACATTCCACTACTCATCAGATAATAATCTAAACTTAACGGTTTCGCTTTCGGGGGTTCCAGTACCCTTGCCCTACCTTTTGCCTAATTTATTAAGGTACACGCTAAAAACCTATTATGATCAATAATTTATTACCGATTTATACCTCTTATGACTCAGAGAGAACAAAATTTATAAATACCTTTAATGAAAATTTATATATAGGGGGTAATCGTAAAAAATGAATTAAATTATAGAAGAAATTCAAAATCAATTTTTAAAACCCTGTTTTAGCGAAATTATATGAAAGCACTTTTTTATACCAGAGAATTTCCGCCTTATGTATACGGAGGAGCGGGCGTCCATGTAGAATATTTGGCGGCGGAATTAGCCAAACTTATGGAGGTTGAAGTGCGGTGTTTTGGAGATCAGGATGAAAAAACAACCAATCTGTCGGTAAAAGGATTTATGTACGACAATCCGGTGTTTAATAACTCTAACGACAAGCTAAAGGCGGTATTAAAAACTTTAAGTACCTGTGTTCAAATGAATGCAGAACAAATAGATGCCGATATTGTGCATTGCCATACCTGGTATTCGCACTTTGCCGGTATCATAGCAAAATTGTGTTATGGC
>JAHEBI010000243.1 GCA_024642325.1 Eudoraea sp.
CGGAAATACAGCCCAGGGAAAACTGGTAGTGTTATAATTTATCCAGATAAGAATGGGGATAAAGAGACAATATAAAATACTGCTGAAATAAAATCCTCTTAACGCCTCTACCCGTTCCTTTGCCATTAAATAACTTGTTTCTTTTCTACTTTTTTCCATGATTCTTGTTTTGTAAATGATTCTGTTTCTAATTACAAATCAAAATTCCGAATTGCTGGACAACCTTCTAAATTTAAATTTCTCAACTGTATCAATAAAGCGATGAATTGTAGTTTTGAATTCCCGGAAACACTTTCTAAAATTCATCATTGTCCATTAGTTCTTTTATCTTTTTTTCCTCCCAGCTTTTGCCCCATAAAGGATTATAACCAAAGGCCTCCATGCCATGCATAAAAAGTCCAAAACCCCATCCCAGTGCCGGAAATATGGCCCAGGGAAAACTTGTAGACCTAAAATTTAACCAAACTAAAAAAGGAATTACCAGACAATAGGACAGGAGGTTTCCATAAAAGCCTTTGATGGCCTCAACTCGTTCTTTAGCTTTCTGATATCTCTTATCCCTTATATAAATATCCTGAGATTCCTTCATACTGACCTTCTTGGTAAGCATGGGCAATGAGATCGTAAAATCTTTTGCTGTTTTATCAATAAGAACCTGCCTGTCTGATAAGATACTATACCGTTGCTGGATATTCCTAAGACCTACTCCACTGCTTTTTTTAACTACTTGCTTCTCCTGTAAATTATTCTGAATGATAAGTGCTTCTCCTTCTTCAAAAACCTTGATATGCAATGGTCTTGTACTGGTGACGATATTGTGTTTAACCGCATTCTCAAGCAAGAGTTGCAGGGAAAGCGGTATTATTTTAGCTTCGGGATTACTGCACTTATCAGGGATATCAAAGATGATACTATCTTCAAATCTCATTTTAAGCAATCGTATATATGTTTTGGCAAACTGAAGTTCCTCGTCTACGGTTACCAGATCCTTGTTTTTTTGTTCCAGGACGTAGCGGTATACTTTAGACAGAGAAGTAGTGAATTTTTGTGCCTGATCAGGATCTTCTTCAATTAAACTGGTAAGCACATTAAGGCTGTTAAACAAAAAATGAGGGTCCAGCTGATTCTTTAAAGCATCAAATTTTGCGGAAGCGGTCCCGGCAATAATTTTTTGTTCCTTGACTTTTTTATCCTGTAGTGCCCTGTAAAAGTACACTGCATGGAAAAAGACAGAGACCACAATGGTGATTATTAATGCAACCAGGTAATAAATGGCCTTTTCTCTGGAAAGAAACTCCTCCCAGGTGGCACCTTCAAACCCCATCCGAATCAATATTCGTATCCAGAGTATACCCAACATGGTTAATAGAACACCCCCGAAAGCCCCTATAACCAGTCGGTATTTACTGTATTTTTTCCAAACGACCCGTTTATTTAAATAAACAAAAAAGGAACTGTTTATAAATGTGAGTACAATAGAATATAGCATATTATAACCCACGTCCACTAAAAGTTCCCTGTCAAATTTAACACTGCCACTGGCAAAGAATTCAATAGATATAAAAATGACAGATAACACGGCACCTACCAGCAAACCTACCATCAATGTCTTAAACAGATATCTCATTTTTGTTACCTTGTAGTATAATTTCTAATTATCTGACTTCTGCGTCCCTGCATTCACTCAGGATCATTGTAGCTCTTTCTTTTCCCCAATCCGGATAAAAAGATCCTTCAGGCTTAAAGTTAGCAAAAAGTTCCAATGACCGCTCTACGTCTTTACAAAAGGGGGATGTGTCCTTTCCAAAGTATTTTGCTGATCCCATTTCCCATTCGGCCTTTGACAAAACCACCCTGGGATTATCGGGAGCCATTGCCATCGCTTTAGCATAAATAGCTGTGTTCTTAGAAGATAAGGACATCCCATAAGTTGCACCATCAAAAGCTATCCATGCTGTATGAATCAGTGCCTGTTGTACAAGTAATTCGGGATTTTCAGGTGATATTGACATGGCAATGTCAACAGATTCCTGAGCCTTTTCTAGTTGTTTATGTATCTTTTCTTCATCCTTTTCCCCAAATGAAGTCAATATGTTTATTTGAGCAACATAATACAGGGGCACCCAATTATCCATTTCAGCCATCGCAATCCGTTCAAAAAGATTAGCAGCTCCTGTTGTTTTATTTTTTCCCCAAAGCTCAAAGGCATCCTGCATCCCTTTAGTGTATCTATCCTGACTATTGGCAGTAAGGCCAATGATAAGGGCAAATATGAATACTATATTTTTCATCTGTATAAAATTTAACCGGATTCATTCTCAAAAATGCTAAAAAATAAGGCCTTCTATAAAAAAGACTTTCTCAACTGTTGTTTTTGACCGACTAATTGTATTTTAGACACCCTGTGTCTGTCCAGAATTTTCAATTTTAAAAGAAAATGAAAAAAATTTGCTTTCTCTTAGTATGCCTGGTGCTATTCAATGTCCATTCACAACGTCCAAGCGCTGTTGAAAATGGTAAGTTTTTTGAAGAAAATGGCAATCAAATGCTTTATGGAGGGGAATCGGAGTCTGAGCATTTTATTATCAACAATCTCGATTTGAAACCCGCCCGGTTTCATTATGGACTTGGCAGGGAACGCTTTCCCGCGCTTTTGAGTCCGAAGTTTGAATCATTGGAAAGGGCTAAAACCAAATGGTCGGATACAGACAGGTTTCTTGTAGCTCATGGAAATCAAGATGTGAAAGCCTACTCAATAAGCGATTTAACCCGACACGAAGTAGTAAATGATGTTTTGGACGGTCAGCCTATATTTGCCGCGTACTGCATCCTGGCAGATCTTGGTGGGATTTACAAAAGAACCTATGCCGATAAGGAATTTACTTTTGCCGTAAGTGGCTATACCTATTTCGATCCAGATATCTGGAATGGTCTGGACGGATTTATCCTGTGGGACAGAGAAACCGAAAGCCTTTGGTGGCCCCTTATTGATAAAGCAGTTTCCGGGTCTCTAAAAGGTGTAAGGCTGCAAAAACTGGATAATTCCAAATGGGAAGATACCACCTGGAAAGTGATTAAGGAAAAATATCCCAACGCCCGGATTATGGTTTCAGATCAGGATTTTGAGCGACCTAAAGAATGGAGAAAATACAATGATGTATCCGATATTGTTAAAACATACGCGAAATAAACAATTGTCATAAACATTTTATATAAGCAAGCAGAATAATTTTGAATCAGCTGTTTGATTACTAATTAGATTACAAAATCAGAAAGTGAATGTATATACCTCAGCATTATAAAAATGAGAACATCGGAGAAGTTAAGGAGTTTATTATCAATAATTCATTCGGTATTTTGATAAACCATCAGGATGGAAAACCATGGGCTACTCATATCCCGTTAGAATTGGATAAAGACATCAGTGGCAATGACATACTATATGGTCATATTGCCAAAGCAAATCCACAATGGAAATATTTTGTTGAAAATGAAGAAGTGCTTTGCATTTTTAACGGACCACACAGTTATGTTTCTTCATCCTGGTACGGAGAAGAGGAAGTTCCTACCTGGAATTATATTGCAGTTCATGTGTATGGGAAATTAAAAATACAGGACGAAAAGGCGCTGATGGCGTCTCTTCACAAACTGGTAGACAAACACGAGCAACTATCAGAGAATCCAATATCACTGAATAATATGTCCAAAAATACACTTCAACAAGTAAAGGGAATTATAGGTTTTGAAATTGAAATCTGTGAAATACAGGCTGCCTATAAATTATCACAGGGCCGCCCACATGATCATCCGAAAATTATCCAGGAGTTGGAAAAAAGAGACGCTGCCGGGGGTCATGAAATTGCGGAAGCTATGAAAATAAATACGAATAAAGAATTGAGGAAGTGATCAAATGGAAATATCTGGAGGTTGTTATACAAGTTTTAAATGGTATGTAACCTTCCCAGTAAAAATTCCTTATATGACTTACTGATGGGTATAACCTTTCGGCCTATTTCCAAATGACTATCGGCCACAATATCCAATTTACACATATTTACGATATAAGACCTGTGTACACGTAAAAAACAGCTGTCCTTCAATTCCGTTTCAATGGTTTTTAAAGTGCTCACCACCAGATATTTACCTATTGTCGTTACAATATTGCAGTAATTTCGCTCTGCTTCAATAAAAAGGATTTGTTCCAATAATAATTTTACCATCCGCCCATTATGCCTGACAAAAATCCTATCGGCCAAAACCTGCAAGCTACTTTCAGGATGTTCTTCCTTTAAACTTCCATTATTCCTTATTTTCTCCACAACTAATGCTATTGTGCGCTGAAGATTTAAATTGTTAAACGGCTTGGAAATGAAAGCATGGGGTTGTGTTGCTTTAGCCCTTGAAAATGTGGCATCATCATTATTGGCAGTTAAATAGATTATGGGTATATCGTTTTGAAGATGTATCGCAATAGCGGCATCAATGCCATCTATAGAACCTTTAAGGTTTATATCCATTAAAATAATATCAGGAATATTTTGATTGGCATTACTAATTGCATCTTCCCCACAGGATACAATACCAATAACATCGTAACCCAACTTGGTTAATTGCAATGAAAGATTAGCTGCAATGATCATATCATCTTCCACTATTAAAATTCGAATTAACTTATCCATATTTAAGCTGCTTTGTGG
>JAHEBI010000244.1 GCA_024642325.1 Eudoraea sp.
TATTGAAAGATTCGGCCCTATCGATATATTTCACAGGAATCAAATCGGCGTCTGCCGGTAAAAGGCCCATATTTATCATTACTCCATCCACATCAGCCCACATCTGATACGTTTTGTCTTCATCCAGCGGAGGAAGGCCCTGAGAATTGACAAGTACACTCTTGGTTTCATGATTGACGTAGGCCACAGCTCTTGACTCGGGAAGTGTCTGATTTCCTTTTAGTAATAATGGAATTACATTGCGATTATTAATCGTCATGTAACGTTGTGTAGTGACCTCGATATTTTGTTCCAGAATCATCATTCGTTCCTGCAAGGCAATCGTCTGCTCCTGCAAAGAATTTAAATTTTCTTCAGAAGACTGCCAGCGATTGTATAACCAAAATGAACTTATAGCGAAAAGAAAGGCCAGGCTCGCCGCCACAGCGAGACGAACAGATCTAAAGAGATTCCTTTTTTCAAAAGGTGTAATATCCCTGATTTGGATATTTTCTTTTGTTGATTCAACAGAACTCTTCAAAGCCTTTTTTACTTTTTCAGGGGGTGGAATGGCATTCTCAAAGGCAATTCTTTCAAATTCCTGTTCGATCTCTTCAAATATGTTTCTTAAATCATCATCCTGGTTGAGTACCTTTTGAATGAGGATTTCCTGTTCATGTGAAAGTTCTCCTAAAAGATACTGCTCTAAGAGCCCGTCTTCTAATATCTTTTTCTTATCCATATCCGCAAACGTTTATTAATAAAACAAACATTGAAAGCTCAGCACGCTTTTCACGGAGTTTCAAGAGGGCTTGTCTTACATATGATTTGAATGATCCTAACGGCACGTTCATTTCTTTATGGGCCTCCTGATGAGTCAGTCCTTTAAAGTAGACCAAATTAATTGCCTGTTGATGCTGAGGTTCCAATTGTGCAAGTATTCCATTCAAATCAGAATAATCTTTTATTTCCTGTTGCACATTGTTATTTTCATATACACTTAAATCATCTGTTTGGATGAGAGGCGAAGATCTTCTAAGGGAATTTAAGGAGGTATTTTTGGCGATTCGATATGCCCAAGTGTAAAACTTTCCTTTTTCGGAATCGTAATTTCTTATGTTTTGCCAAATTTTTATAAAACTTTCCTGTAATAGATCCTGAGCTAAATCTTCATCTCTGCACATCCTGAGGATTACTCCATAAAGCGCCCCGGAATACTTGTCATATAGCAGGTACAAAGCATTCTTATCTCCATTGAGAAGTCGGTTTATATACTCGGTGTCTGTAGAGTCTGCTGCCATATATTTATGTTAAAGATATGATAAAAAATTACTTACCTCATCCATGACTATCCCTGATGTGTATTTAATAATGCAAAGTGCACATATATAAGTACTAATAATTAATCTTTAAACAAATCATGAAAAAAATTTTCTTAATTCTTTCAACTGTAGCTTTGGTGTTTACCACTCAAACTACCACAGCTCAAAACAATTCTATGAATATTGTCGATATAGCGGCTTCTGTAGATGATTTCTCAACCCTTGTAAGCGCTTTAAAAGCTGCAGACCTGGTAACTGCCCTTCAGGGCGATGGCCCTTTCACCGTATTTGCCCCTGTAAACGCAGGATTCGCTAAAATTGATTCAAATGCGCTGAATGCTCTGTTAGCACCTGAAAACAAAGAAAAATTATCTGCCATTTTAACTTATCACGTAGTAGCTGGAAAAGTTGATGCTGCCGCTGTTGCTGCTGCTTTAGAGGCAGGAAATGGTAAAGCCGAATTAAAAACCCTGAACGGCAAAATGCTTACTGCCGTTGCAAAAGATGGCGGGATTTATCTTATGGATCAGAATGGAAATTATAGTAAGATTGCAAAAACAGATGTTATGGCTTCCAATGGGGTCATCCATATCATTGAAGATGTAGTTATGCCCTAATTCAATGTGGTTATAAAGCTAAAGCACCGTTTTTACGGTGCTTTTTTTGTTTCCTGTTCATAGTTGTAAAATTCCCTGCCAAGTGCGGCTAAAAAAGGGATGCCTATTTCCTCGTATTCGTAATTGTCATCATTGAAAATTCCATCTTTATTGACCAATATCGTTGCCGCAAGAATAAATTCTATTTTATTCTTCTCATCCACGATATAAGCGCAATCGGTTAATGTGCCATAAGCGAAACCCACTTTGTTATAGATTTTGATATGTTCAGGTATATTTTCTTTGGAATCCCCGTAAATAAAAAATTTACAATAGCCATCATAATATTCCTGTGGGTCATAACCTGCTTCTTTTGGCAGGGTATGCATGGCGGTTAACAAGAACTCTCTTTGATCATCACTAAGGTTGAACCTTTCCTTTTCACTGTATAACTGTGGAAATATTATTCGTTTCAAAACTTCGTGTTGCGCATTTAAAGGGTAATAGTTCTTATAGCTGAAATCAAAAGGGTCAAGGTGTAATGAATCATCTTCGTAATAACCTGTTCCTTTTTTTATTCGCTCTAAATTAAGGGGCAAAGGCGGTGTATTGATAATAGGGGCTAATGTCCCCATAGTGCTGTCATTTATATATAGAATAAGAGGCATGGTAGTTACATCATCAGAATGCACACCAAGTCTGTGTGAAATTCTCACGGGATTGATACCTTTGTCCGCTAGTCTGGAATTAATATCATCCTGTCCCTGGAATTCAAGCAATCTGTTGTTGGCATGGTTATCACTAACGGTCAAAATTTTGACAATGTCTTCGGCAAAGGTATTTTCCACGGAATCACCTTCAACGTAGTATCTGATATTCCTGTTTAAGGTATCTGTAGAATTTAACTTCTCCAGCGCAAGTACGGCAATGGGAAGCTTAACAGTACTGGCCGGATAAAAGTAATTCCTGTCATCGACCTGAAACTTATAATCGGTGAGTATGATGCTGTCTTCAATACGATCTATTCGGGTATAAATTATTTGGATTTCATATTGATCCAGACTATCAACCACTTTTCTGATGGATGTATTTTGAGAGGCCAAAACCAGGTCCATAGGGTTTTTTTCTTCGCTCCTGGTCTTACATCCCAGTGATAATAGGAATAAGGCAAGAATTGTCAGATTTATAGCTTTCAATAGTAAGTTTAAATTTAGTTAGTTATGTTCTTCCGAATAAACTTCACCCCTGTGGGGAATGAGGGCATCGCGTACCCCTGGCATATTACCTTCTTCTACAACCATAAAGGCTATGCTGTGCATGGAACTTAATTCTGTATTCCCTGTAATGTTGGGCCATAGCTTTTCGGCTTCAATATAATCTCTTAAGTGCCTTTCGTGGTGTTTGGCAACCTCTTTTGCCGTAGGTCCTCTGAAATCCCAGATGAGTTTAATTTTTCTGCTCACGCTTTTTTTGTTATTTGTATGCCGGGATAACTTAATCAGCAAATGCCATAAAATCCTGGAAAATTAGTATAAACTGCTTTTTAAATGTTCCGGACATTTGTTTATATCACGGCTTTGTAGCCTGTATTTATTTTCCCCGGATCATACAATTTTTGACAAACTTTACTAAAGATAACCGAACAGCTATTTCAGCCGTATATATCATGCCGTTTAGGTCGTTTGTACGACTAATGTACTAAATAAAAATATGGAGGTACTAAAAATCTGTTAATCCACATTACTATTACTTGTACAGCAGGATTGAATTCTTATTTTTGTCGAATGCATTTTTCACAACAACCTGGAAGAAGTAAAGCGATTTATTTGGGTACTTGTGCCATGGTTTTCTTTTTGCTATCCTGTAATTCATTCTTTAAGAATGATTTAAATGAAGAACCCCTTGCCCGTGTAGGCGACACTTATTTGTATTGGGATGAGGTAAGGGTTGTGCTTGGTGAAAATATCACAGAACAGGATAGCGCGTCTATGGTTACCAATTACATAAATAACTGGGCAACAAAACAAATACTTTTGGAAAAAGCCATAATTAATTTGCCTGATGAAAAAATAGCAGAATTTGAGCAATTGGTAGCTAATTACCGCAAAGATCTGTATACCAGAGCCTATAAAGAAGCTTTGGTAAATCAGGCTGAGGATACTATAATTTCTCAGGGAGAATTAAACAGGTTTTATGAACAAGAGAGGGAAAATTTTAAGCTCAAGGAAAAAATCATTAAACTCAGGTTTATTCAATTGCCGGTTCAATTCCTCAACAGAAAGGAAGTAACCGAGAGCTTAAGGAGATTTAATCAGGAAGATATAAAGTATCTCGATTCCATAGGCGTGCAATTTCAAAAATTAAACTTTAACGACTCGCTTTGGGTACCAGCATCCCGGGTGATTGAAGAAATACCCCCCTTAAACGATGATAATGTGGACCGATACTTAAAAAAATCACAATTTTTTGAATTAGAGGATGCAATGGGGGTATATTTGGCAAATGTAAATGACGTGCTGGACGTTAATGAAGTTGCACCACTCTCTTATATTGAGTCTACCATTAGACAGGTGCTTCTTAACAGAAGAAAATTAGATTATATAAGAAAATTGGAAACAGAAATTATAGATGAAGCAACCAAGGAAAAAGTATTTGAAGTGTATGACAAACAGGAATAATATACTTAGTGTTCTATGTCTTTTTATTGTTTTTGTAAGCGCAAAGGCCCAGGAAATTGATTCTATTCCGGGTACTCAAATGGAAGAGCCACTGCCCGTTATGGTTGCAGATGTTGAT
>JAHEBI010000245.1:0-2080 GCA_024642325.1 Eudoraea sp.
TTTTTGAACAGGTAGTTTGCGACTTTTTTTTCTGGTAATTCCTTAATGAATTCCATATCCGTTTGGGTCATTCCTGCATTTATTTTATTTTGAATATTCTCATTGGCAATAAAGCTGATGAAATCCATATCATTCGTGGCACCCTTGATTCCATTGGATATGAATAGGTCTTTAAAACCATCATTGTCATAGTCTGCAGCCAGGACACCCCAGGACCATTCTGTGGCTGAAATTCCGGACAGGTTTCCTATTTCACTAAAATTTTCGGACCCCAGGTTTAAATGCAGGGTATTTTGCATATACTGTGGGGCATATCCATTTTTTAAATAGTATTGATAAGTGGGATATGAATACTCTAACCCTGAGGTTTTATAGGTTTCCAGATCTTCAGGGAGCATGTCCATAGAAAGGATATCGGTGAGACCGTCATTGTTTATATCTGCGAGGTCATTACCCATGGAGTAATGTGTGGTATGCCCCAGGCGTTTATTATCTGACGAAATAAGTTCTTTAAAAGTTCCGTCTCTCTGGTTGATATACAAGTAATCATTTTCAAAAAAATCGTTTCCAATATAGATGTCGGGATACCCATCATCATTTATATCGCTTACTCCAAGTCCCAGGCCATATCCGATTTTTCCCTGAAAAATACCCGATTCAATGGAAACATCCTTGTAAATTCCATCATCATTCCTATAAAGGCGATCTCCGGAAAGTGAGTCTCTTTCTGAGCGCTGAGCCCCCTTTCCATAGGTGCGGTTGGGATGTACGGAATGGTTTAAGAGATACATATCCAGATCTCCATCCAGATCATAATCAAGAAATGCAGCCTGAGTTGAAAGGCCACTAAAATCAAGTCCGTAGGAAGAGGCCTCTTCACTAAATTTTGGAATACCCTCTTCATTTACTCCTTGGTTGACATAGAGCAGATTTCTGCCCTGCATACCGCGGTAATTACTGACCTTACACACATAAATATCAAGTAAGCCATCATGGTTAATATCAACATGTGTAGCACCGGTGGTCCAGTTACCGAGATTATTAATGTGGGCCACTTTGGTGACATCTTCAAATTTTAACCCCCCTCGGTTTAGGTACAGTTTATCTTCACTCTGATTGGCTGTAAAATAAAGATCTACCAACCCGTCATTATTAAAATCTGCCGAAACTACTCCGGCTCCATTATAGTAATACAGATAGGTTAGAATATTAAGCTCGGGCGTATCTATTAGTTGATTCTTAAAATATATTCCGGAATGAACTGAGTCAACTTTGTTAAATAGTTTGTCCTTCTTTTTGTTACAGGCACCCAACACTATAAACACGCTTAAAGAAAGTCCTAAAATCCTATTCATTTACGTTCCAAAATTGTACGGCAAGATAATGAAACTGGCAGAAACAGGAATAGATTCCTCGTTAATGTTTATCCAAAGTATTCTGCTGATAACGAGGTTATTGTCCGCACTTGGGGATTAACTAACTGTTGTCGGTAAGATAAAAGAAGGACTGATATTTTTCAGTCCTTCTAATGTAATAATTGTATTATCTACCAGGAATTAACTCCAAAAGAACGCATAAAGCATCGCAATGATTAACATTACAGCAAATGCCCCAATATTGAACTGTGGACTGGTTTTGAAAAGATCTTTGGTAAAAGGAATACCTTTAGGATCATCTGCGCCCTTGTTTTGTGATAAACTAACAATAACAATAACCAACATGGTCAGAAGTGCGGTATACCCCATTTGATCTAAAAACGGGACATCCAGAAAAAAGAAACTTGTAGACCAACCATTTGGAGCAATCTTGAAGTAGAGCGCTATTGGAATAGAAACAAGAGCACCAATAATGGCGGCTTTGTTGGTGGTTTTTTTCCAGAATAAGCCCAGTATGAAAACTGCCAATATACCCGGACTCACCAAACCGGTGTACTCCTGAATAAATTGGAATGCCTGATCAATTCCACCTAATAAAGGTGCCATGATACACGCAATGACAAGGGCAACTCCGGCTGAAAGGCGGCCAACATTTACAGTTGTTTTATCCGAAGCATTCTTATTGATATACTGCCTGTATATAT
>JAHEBI010000245.1:2090-4688 GCA_024642325.1 Eudoraea sp.
AAAAATGGTTGATGTAGAATTTAACATTGACGCCAGGGATGAAACAATGGCAGCAGATAGTGCTGCAAAGGCCACACCTTTAAGTCCGACAGGCAGGAATTGCAGTAACCACGGATATGCCCTATCTGCTTGTTCCAGGGACGGCAAGTTCATTAAACCAATATCGCCTAATCTGGCCATAGTTTCCGGATCATTTATCATTACATAAGCGGCAATACCGGGAACAACCACAATCACGGGGATTATTAGCTTTAATACAGCCGCCAGAATTATTCCTTTCTGTGATTCTCTTAACGATTTGGCAGCCAGTGTTCGTTGTATTATATACTGATTAAAACCCCAATAGTATAAATTTGCCACCCATAGTCCGCCAACTAAAACACCAATACCCGGTAAATTGTTGTATTCCGGGTTGGATTTGTCCAATATCATAACAAATTTCTCAGGAACAGTATCGTAAACTATTTTCAGGCCTTCAAGAACTCCCTGCCCGTCGGAAACTGTGTTTAGTGCTAAATACGATGTCACTAAACCACCAAAGACCAGAAAGATAACCTGAATTACATCTGTCCAGGCAACAGCGGAAAGACCGCCATAAAGGGAATAGGCGGCCGCGAACATTGACAGCCCAATTACACCATAAACCATAGGTATTCCCATTATTGTTTCCAATGCAAGTGATCCTAAGTATAATACAGATGCGAGGTTAACAAAAACGTAGAGTGCTATCCAGAATACGGCTAATATGGTTTTTAAATTGGTAGAAAACCTTTGTTCCACAAATTCCGGAATGGTATACAGGCCTTTTTCAATGAAAATAGGCAGGAAGTATTTACCTACTATAAGCAAAGTAATTGCTGCCATCCATTCATAGGAGGCTATGGCCAGTCCAACGGCAAATCCTGAACCGGACATCCCTATAAACTGTTCTGCTGAAATATTGGCCGCGATTAAGGATGCGCCAATTGCCCACCATGGCAATGATTTACTTGCCAGAAAATAGTCTTCGGCGTTTTTCTGATGCCCTTTTTTATCTCTGGAAACCCATAGGCCTACTCCTAAAATCAGGAAGGCATAGGCTATAAAAATAAAATAATCCCAAAATCCGAAAGATGATGTCATAATTAGTTTGGTTGGTTGTTAGTTTAGTTTATGCTAATTGCTCAATTTAGTTAAAAATCTCCTTTAATTTAAAAAAAGCCCTGTAATTTATTCGCTTTTAACTATGTCGCTATATGTATTGGTTAATTATATTTTCAAATAATTCCTGTTTTCCGCTCTGTAATTCTAATTCTCCGTTTGACCGGGCAATTTCATAGAGATCATTGAGATCTAACTTTCCGAGTTCATATTCCTTGCCTTTACCGGAATCAAAGGATTGATAACGTTTTTTTCTCAGCGCGTTATAAGACGAAGAAGTCATTATCTTGTCCGCAATTAGTAATGCCCTTGCAAATGTATCAGCACCGCCAATATGGGCATGAAATACATCATCCATATCAGTCGAATTCCGTCTTATTTTTGCGTCAAAATTAATACCTCCGCCTTGTAAGCCTCCGGCTTTCAAAAATGTAAGCATTGCTTCTGTTACTTCTGTAATGTTGTTGGGAAACTGATCTGTGTCCCATCCATTCTGATAATCACCCCTATTTGCATCAATACTTCCGAGCATTCCATGCGCTGCGGCTACTTCCATTTCGTGCTGCATGGTATGACTTGCCAGGGTGGCATGATTAACCTCAAGATTCAGTTTAAAATCGTCCTGTAATCCGTACTGATGCAGAAACCCAACTACCGTTGCAGCGTCAAAATCATATTGATGTTTCATAGGTTCCATGGGCTTTGGTTCTATAAAGAAAGTTCCCTTGAAACCTTGTTTCCTGGCATAATCCCTGGCAGTTGCCAAAAAGCGGCCCATATGGTCCAATTCCCGCTTCATATCTGTGTTTAACAAAGACATATAACCTTCTCTTCCTCCCCAGAAAACATAATTTTCGCCATCAAGTGCCATGGTGGCATCAAGCGCAAGTTTTATTTGCCCGCCTGCTCTGGCCAATACATTAAAATCCGGATTGGTAGAAGCGCCATTCATATACCTGGGATTTGAAAAGCAGTTTGCTGTTCCCCATAAAAGTTTTACGCCGGAGGCCTTCTTTTTCTCTTTAATATAGTCAACAATGGTCGTAAGCCTCTTCTCAGATTCTGAAAAAGAGTCACCTTCCCGGATAAGATCATAATCGTGGAAGCAGAAATAATCGAATCCCATTTTTGTTATGAATTCAAAGGCTGCATCGGCTTTTGCTTTGGCGGCATCAATGGCATCACTATGATCATCCCATGGAAAATTTTGAGTACCTGGTCCAAATGGATCAGCCCCCACGCCGCAAAAGGTATGCCAGTAAGCCACAGCAAACCTTAAGTGATCCCGCATAGTTTTCCCCGCTACCATATGTTCCGGATTATAGTATTTAAAAGCCAGAGGGTTATCGGATTCTTTGCCCTCAAAGCGGATTTCACCTATTCCCTTGTAATATTCCTTGTTTCCAATAAGTGCCATATTAATTGTTTTTTAATGTTATTTCTAGTTGGTTTTTCCAG
>JAHEBI010000246.1 GCA_024642325.1 Eudoraea sp.
GGCCGTGAACCACAGTTATACCTATCTACTTGAAGATTTCGATCCTACACGTTCTGACGGTGTTCCCCTACCCGCTTTTACAGATTACAGTTATACAAAATTCGATTTTACCTTCCAGTCGGATCTCAGAAAATCATTTAGCTATAGGCTGAGAACAGACCTGGGGCAATTTTTTAATGGAGAGAAATATTCCATTTTGGCAGATATGGGACTGAGGATTCAGCCCTATTTCACCGCTTCGATCAAATCGAGCGTGAATCATATAACCCTGCCAGAACCTTATGAAACAAAGACCATCTTATTTATCGGTCCTAAATTTGATGTGACATTCACCAAGAACTTGTTCTGGTCTTCTTATGTACAGTTCAATAGCCTCGATGAGGCCTTTGGTTTCAACTCCAGATTGCAATGGAGGTTCAAACCCTTGTCAGACCTCTTTGTGGTCTACAATAGCAATTACGGTACGACACCGGTTTCTCCGGGAACAAGGACCTTGATCGTAAAACTGACTTATTGGATCAATATATAGTTGTTTTCCCGGCTAAAGATCGATTGGAATTTTGTGGTTGAACGATTAGGAAATAAATGGAATCTACAGAAAAATGAAAAAAGACATCACAACTTTTGAAGCATATCGGGCGGGATTTCCAAAAGAGACCCGGGAAAAACTTGATATCATGCGAAAACTGATCCAATTACATGCACCCGAAGCGTTGGAAAGTATTTCCTATGGAATGCCCGCCTACAAGATCAAGGGGAAACCTTTGGTCTATTTTGGCGCATTTGCCAAACACATTGGATTCTATGCAACTCCCACAGGACATCAAGAATTTAAAGAAAGATTGGCTGAGTACAAACATGGAAAAGGCTCGGTCCAGTTCCCACTTAATGAACCCTTACCTGAAGAACTGATCGCTGAGATCATACAATTTAGAATGACTAATTTCAATGCTTAAAGAGGCATATCCATAACCTGAGCGGATCGCAGGGAGTATGAACTTTGAATTTACTTGTTAAAAATGTTTAGCACAGTGCTAAAAACACAGTGTATTATTTGGAGGTTCATCTTGCCATTGAACCCATTTTTCAGATAACTATGACAAAAGAAATGGAGAAGAGATAAACAAATTTTTAAAAGAATTAGTTATTATCTTTGGTAAATTCATGCGGCAATCGACCAATGAAAAAAAATAAAAGCAAAAATATATTGCCTACAAAAGATTTTGCCAAAAGGGTATTAAAATATACTGCCTTTGCCATTTCCCTATTGGCCATTTCTCTGGGTATCGGTATTCTGGGATATCATTTTATCGCAGATCTGGGCTGGATAGACAGTATTTATAATGCCTCGATGATCCTGACCGGCATGGGACCTGTAAATGAGCTGGAAACCGATTCTGCCAAATTATTTGCTTCTATTTACGCCATTTTTAGTGGTGTCATTTTTCTGAGTACGGTTGCAATCTTCTTTGCCCCCTTTGCCCATCGGTTAATGCATCTATTGCATATTGAAGAAATTGAGGAAATTGAGAAATAAAATGAGCAAATATGTTAGGGCTTGAAGTTAAATGGAATCCCACCCACTTTTCTGGGATAAAAAATAATAGAAAAAGGATTTAAATTCATCAATAAATAGCGCCTAGCTCTCACTTAATTCCCTAATTTTACAACACGAATAAAGTTTATCCTTTTTTTACTTATTAGCACATATTTTATGCAGAACATTATTACGGGAACGGGCAGCTACATACCAACGGTTATCAAAAAAAATGAAGATTTCTTGTCGAATGAATTCTACAGTGAAGCAAAGACAAAACTGCCTAATGCCAATGAGGTGATCATTAAGAAATTCAAAGATATCACTGGAATTGAAGAAAGAAGATATTTAGAGAAAAACCTGAAGAACAGTGATATCGCTACCTATGCCGCACAGCAAGCCATTGAAAAATCGAAAGTAAATCCTGAAGAGATCGATTATCTCATCGTGGCGCATAATTTTGGCGATGTAAGGCATGGTCATACTGATTGCGATATGTTGCCCAGTATTGCCTCCCGCGTGAAACACAATTTGAAGATCAAGAACAGCAACTGCGTGGCCTATGATGTCATCTTTGGATGTCCGGGTTGGGTACAGGGGGTCATTCAGGCTGACGCGTTTATCAAAGCGGGACTGGCAAAAAAATGTTTGGTTATTGGTTCTGAAACCTTGTCGAGGGTGGTTGATCCTTACGACAGAGATTCCATGATCTATTCTGATGGTGCCGGTGCCTGTGTGATCGAATCGAATGATACTTTAAAAAAAGGCATCATTGCCCATGCAGATCAGACCTTTGCGCTCGACGAGGTCTATTACCTGTTTAATGGCAGTTCTTATAATCCGAATGTATCACAAGATGCTCAATATATCAAGATGTTTGGAAGGAAGATCTATGAATTTGCACTGACCCATGTGCCCTTGGCCATGAAAGTCGCATTAGACAAAAGCGGGATCGACATAGACCAAATCAAAAAGGTGCTCATCCATCAGGCCAACGAAAAAATGGACGAAGCGATCATCGAACGATTTTACAAACTCTATGGCAAAGACATCCCAAAGGGGATCATGCCCATGAGCATTCATAAACTTGGGAACAGTTCTGTGGCTACCGTGCCTACTCTTTTGGACCTCATCTTGAACGGAGCACTGGAAGATCACGAAATAAACGAAGGAGACATCATCCTTTTGGCATCTGTAGGCGCGGGAATGAACATCAATGCACTGATCTATCAGGTTTAATTACCGGCAGTTCCCTAAAGTAATGGTGCATCCTTCGGAAATCAAAACTGTCTAATCAACAAGATGTTTTTACAGCCTTGATATTTTGATTCTTTTCTAAGCAACTTCCCCAAGCAGATACAAAATAACGCCCACCTGATTCTCCGGATGGGCTTCACCGTCTACCCATTGAACCCTTGTCTCAAAACAATCTACACCTACCTGCAATAGTTTAGAAATATGCCTGTTCTCACCTCTCGGAATAAAGCCAAGCTTAAACTCTTTGTAATAGATCTCAACGGCGTATTTATCATAATGGTTAGCAGGTTCCGGTTTTAAAATCAATTCAGTACCTACTTTCAGTTGATCAAAAGCCAATACACCTTCGTAATAACTGAAACCGGCCAGGGGAAAATGTGCAAAATGAACGCGTTTTACTTTTTTATTTTCTGTTTTCATGGTAAGGGGATTTTAAGATTAAAGAACAAATATAGAAAGGCACTACGCCAAAGTGTGTCGTATTAAATTGTAACTTGTACATTCAAATAAATGAGCTATGTCAAAAACCCTCCAGTACCTGCGTTACAAATTGATCCTAGATAAATTGCAAAGCAAACCTTTTTGCACTTTTGAAGAGATCGACAAAAACCTCAACCAACACGACATCAACATTTCTCCCAGGACCCTGCAACGCGATCTTGAAACCATCAGAAACGATTTTGGGATCGATATCATTTACGAAAACGGAAGAGGTTATTTCATTGATGAAGACAGCAGTATTATAGAGAACATCGAATCATTCGCCAATTTTCTGGAGATCGTGAACACCGCTAACTTACTGGTTACAACGCTTTCGGAAGGAAAAGACCTGTTAAACTATATCTCATTCGACAGCATGGGCAATTTTGAAGGGGTCAAACACCTTAAAACCCTGTTACTAGCCATACGAAACAAACAACAGCTCAAGTTCACCCACCTGAATTATTTTACCGGCCTGCGCACGCTATATACCGTAAAACCTTATTCTCTCCGGGAGTTCAAGAACCGCTGGTACCTCATGGCTATTCCGGTGGACCTGAATGAAATCAGAACTTTCGGGTTAGACCGAATTGAAGAGTTGATAATGGAAACGGAAATGTTTGTTCATGATGCTACTATACAACCCAATACCCTGTATAAAAACATTGTAGGCATCATGATCCCACAAAAAAAAGTGGAGCGCATCGTGCTTTCTTTTACCCCTCTAAGAGGAAATTATGTAAAGTCTTTAAAAATACACAGTTCACAACAAATCCTGATCGACGATGAAAAGGAATTTCGCATCGAACTTTTCCTAAAACCCAACAATGAGCTCATAGACCAACTCTTGTCTTTTGGGGATACCGTAAAAGTGATCGAGCCGATCGAGTTGGTGGAGGAAATGAAAAGGATCCTCAAAAATACTTTGGCACAATACAAATAAGGCATCTATATGATACAATGGCCTATACATTCTGAATAGAATACAAAAAAAACAAACCACTAATGAACAAGACGATTTTCTCCCAGAACAGAACAGGCATCGAACCCGCTTTATGATGAAGCAGTTCACTGAGCTCGTAGGTAAAAATTCAACCGCATTCGTGTCTACTGGTGATTACATTTGGCAATTCTAAACCAAAAAATATGTATTTTAATGCCCAACTAAAGGTTGAACAAACCCGCGTTGAACAATATGACATGATATTCTTTGATATGACAAAAAGTGAACAACTAGCAAAGCGACTTCGAGAAGTAATCTTAGACGGTACATGGATAGCCAATACGAATTTTAAAGACCAAATAGAAAATTTAGATTGGGAAATTGCTACAAAAAAGGTTAAATCATTAAATACAATTTCAATATTGGCTCAACATATCCATTATTACATTGTTGG
>JAHEBI010000247.1 GCA_024642325.1 Eudoraea sp.
CATCCAAAAACACAAGGTCGGGCTGCACTTGTTCAAGAAGATGTATCCCCTCCTTCACATTGGCCGCTTCACCAAGCAAGCTTACATTTTTACAATATTTGGCGAGGTAATTCCGCAGAATTTCCCTGCTGCTGCTTTCGTCCTCAATAATAACTGCTTTAAGATTCATGCCTTCTTTCTTAATGTTAAGATCACCCTGGTACCCGTTGTATCTTCATTCAGGTCTGTTACAGAAACAGACACCTTATCTTTATACATCGTATTGAGAATAGCTATCCGCTTTTTAATATTCCCCATCCCTTTGGAGTTTTGGTTTATCTGATTGCTGGTTTTTAACTCACGGGACCTTTTTCTTCCAATGCCATTATCTGTAATCCGGATTTCAATCACCTCCGTTCCTTTTTGCAACAATTCAATTTTTAGTGATCCTTTTTCTTCTTTGTATCGAAGTCCGTGCCAAATTGCATTTTCTATATAGGGCTGAAGCAGCATAGGGGGAATCTGAAAGGCCTCTGTATCAATTTTTTCATCCAAATCTATCGAATAATCAAACTTTTCGGGAAAACGGGAATGTTCCAATTTTACATAAAGCTCTATAAGCTCCAATTCCTTCGCCAGCGTAATAAAATCTTCTTCAGAATTTTCAAGAACAGCCCTCATTAAATTCGAGAATTCACTTAAATAACGATTTGCACTTCGTTCATCGTTTTTGGCAATGTAATTATTTACAGAATTCAGCGCATTAAATATAAAATGTGGATTCATTTGCGAACGCAATGACTTCAGGGCTAATAAATTATTTGCCAATTGCTGTTGCCTGTTGCTTCTGTAAAAAAGGTAGGCGGCCAGGGCAGTAAGGAATATTACCAGTACAAGAGAGTAGATTATCCATTTTTGCCTTTTATTACTTTCCCGGGCCAGTTGTTGTTCAGTTAATGCCAGGTCGTATTTACTCTGTGAAAGTTCCCTTTCTTTTTCCAGGCCTGTAATCCTGCTTTGACTGGTTGCAATTTCCCGGCTTAAGCTCAGAGCCTGTGAAATCTCCTGTTCTTTTCGAAGATATAACGTATCGACTATGGCAACATATTTCTGGTAGGTTTCAAACGCTTTTGAAAAATCACCTTTGTCCCTATACACCTCAGAAAGTTTACGGGTGGCATCTTTTTGTACGATCAGGTCGTTTTCACTCCCGGCCTCCTTTATACTCTCTTCCAAATACGGTATGGCTTCAACAAATTTATCCTGTGCGGCATAGGCATTTGCAATCTTGTAGTTAATGCGTTGGGAAGTAATAGAATCTGAATCGTAGGAAACTGCTGCAGATTTGGCAACCGACCCCGGCAGTGCCTGTAATTCATTCAGGCTTTTCTTCCTCAATTTTATTTCATCGTCATACTGATTTTTCTTATTGTAGAAATCCGCTACCTTTTCCTTTTCCTGTATAGCCCGTTGAGGAGCCTGCTGCCCGGAAAGCTCCAGTGAATTCCCGTAATAACTTTCCGCTTCTTCCAGCCTGTTAGCCTGGGCATAGGCATCCGCTATTTTAGAGTTTAAATCGGGTATCTTTGGACTAACCTGATTTTTATTAGCCACTATCAAGCCTTCTTCATAATAGGCTATTGCCTTATTTGTTTCGCCAAATCCCTTGTAGGTATCTCCCAGTAACTCATATAATTCGATTTTTTGATAGGGTACCAATCCTGTTATTTCTTCAAGGGGATGCAGTACCGTTGCGGCATTTTCATAGGCCCCGGATTGGATACAGGCCTTCCCCAACAACAAAGCTGTCCTGGATGTTTTATAGGCCTCCTGCGCGTCTGTATAGTTAGAAATGGCGAGATCGTATTGCTTGTGATATTGATATACCTCGCCCAAATTTGTCAGAGCCAGGGCGAGTTGCTGCTTATTGGGGTTTTGGCCGAGACTACCGATTGCCTGTGCAATAAAATCTATGCTTTTGGCAATGTTGGCTTTCCTGTAAAATTTCGCTGAATCCAAATAAACCGAATAGGAGGTTTCACCTGAATCTTCCGCCTTTTTTTGAGGCTGAGAAAAGCCTGTAAAAAGGACGAGACAAAAAACCATAAACAGGTAGCTGTTCTTTTGCATGATTTACATTTATCAGGATAAACTTACTTGATTTATATGGCATTAAAAAATACGGATATTTCAAATCCTGCCGCGTTTAGTAATGATTAACAGGCTTTACACAATCATCGTTCCATTTTACTCAATCAGATGGCCATTTGGCTCATTCCTTATTTTTTTTGAAAAAGTTCAGGTCTACTTTTAGTCAGGAATAATCCTTAAAAATTGACATGATGAAAAATTTAAAACACATTACGGGTCTTATACTTTTAAGTCTCACTATTGGAACTGCTTTTGGTAATAACACCAAAAACAAGGAGGTCATAAATGTCTCCGGGGCGGAACAGATACTGGTTGGGAAAAAGGATAATGACAACAATACAGTAAAAATTGCACTACTACTGGATACAAGTAATAGCATGGATGGGCTAATTAATCAGGCCAAGGCTCAGCTATGGGATATTGTAAATCAGTTCTCCTATGCAAAATGCGGAAATGGACACAGGCCTGATTTGGAGATTGCGCTTTACCAATATGGAAATGACGGGCTTTCCTCCAGGGAAGGTTATATTCAGCAGGTTATCGGATTCAGCAGGGATCTGGATGAGATTTCCGAAAAGCTTTTTTCATTAAGCACCAATGGTGGGGAAGAATACTGTGGGGAGGTTATTCAGACTTCATTGCAACAGCTGGACTGGGGGAAAAATCCTGATAATTTAAAAATGATTTTTATTGCGGGAAATGAACCTTTTACACAGGGAAAACTTAATTATAAGGATGCGGTGACCAATGCCAGGGAAAAAGACATCATTGTAAATACCATCTTTTGCGGCGACTATCAGCAAGGGATTAACACGGAATGGAAAAAGGGAGCTGCCCTTACGGGAGGAGAATATATGGCCATAAATCACAATAAACATATTGTTCATATCAACACGCCTTACGATAATATCATCATTAAACTAAACTCAAAATTGAATAATACGTATATTTCGTATGGCGCCTCGGGAAGCAGGAAACTTGAATTGCAATCCCGGCAGGACAATAACGCCATGGAACTGGAAGAGGCGGTGGCAGTGCAGCGGGCTGTCAGTAAAAGTTCGGGGATGTATAAGAATTCTACCTGGGATCTTATAGATGCATCTGAAGAGGATGAATTTGATATAACTGCGATAAAAAAAGAAGAATTACCAAGTACACTTAGGGATAAATCGAAAGCAGAACTAAGGGCGTTTATAAGTACAAAAAAGGCAGAAAGAAAAAGGATTCAGGAGGAAATACAGGAATTGAATGTGAAGCGGGAGATCTATATAAAAGAACATGCGCCACAGGAAAAGGGGGAGCTTGAAAATGCCATGTTAAATGCCATAAAAAAACAGGCTTCCGGCAAAAATTTTAAATGGGAGTAAATTAAATGTGTCGTATGGAGTAAAAATGGGTTTAGCAGAAAAAGCTGTTAAGCCCTTTTTAGTTTGCGCTTGGACAGAAACAGTCGTATCTGTTTTCCCTTGTAGGGCCAAAGTCATATCCCAGGGTAATCTGATGAAAACCACCGTTATCCAGTCTAATATCTCCGGATTGATAAGAATAGTTATAGGAGAACATAAATCTATTTACATTAATACCAACAATAGGTGTAAACAACTGAAGCCGCTGTTCTCCAAAAGTACCATCTATCTGGAATTGGGCACCATCAAAACTCCCTCTGTAGGACAGTCCTGCCCAAAGGGTGCCAAAACCTAATTCTCTATAGACCTTTGCGTTAATATCTACCGTTTTCTCTCTGGTAAAATCTGTTAATTGAAAAAGGACAGATGGCTCAAATTTCCATAAGTTTTTACCAAAAATGTAGCCGGCATTAATCAGATATCTCCTTAAATTATCAAATTCAATAGCTGTATAAAGGTCCCGTCCTGTACCCAAAATATTAAGCGCGGCGAAGTTGGCATAGAATTCCATATAGTTATAGGACATACCTAAATCTATATTGAAATACCCCACACTGTTTTTCCCTCCCGTAATTATAGGATCGGGGATAACGGACCTGAATTCGGTTTCATCCAGACTACTTTGAATAAACCCGGCACTCAAACCGAAGGACAACTGGTTTAATATTCTGATTTCGGGTCCCAGCTGCAAATGGTGAGCGTAAGTAAGTTTTGCGCCTGTTTGTGAGTGATACCCATTGGCATCATTAAAAATGATAACACCTACTCCACTGGAGCTCTCAGGAATCCTGTAATTTGCACTAAGTGTCTGCATACTTGGGGCCTGATCTACACTAAACCATTGCTTCCTGGCAGTCAGCCTTATTTTACCCCCTTCGCTAATACCTGCCATAGACGGAAATACCAAATAGTAATTGTCTGCCAAATAATCAAAATACACAGGTATACCCTCCTGTGCCTTTAAAGAGGTGGAAAAAGCCACGTAGGTAAACAAAGCGAACAGGAGTTTTTTCATCAAAGAATAGGGCGTATTTGTTGCAATTTCATCCAAATATAAAGTATAACGGCTGAAATACAACATTATTATATATGTGGAAGAAGGGAAAATGGTTGTATTTTTGTGGAA
>JAHEBI010000248.1 GCA_024642325.1 Eudoraea sp.
AGCTTGGTATTTAAATCAAATCGAAAAATATCAGAACCTTTTACAATAGTATCATTTACAGTCATATAATCTATTCCAAACAGCTGGTCATGGTTGGTGTCTATAACAACAGAATATAGTTGTTCAGAAATTTTGTTTTGCCAGACGGCTAAGAAGTTTCCTTCTTTATCAAATTTTTGAATTCTGTTATTTTCACGGTCAGCAACATAAACATTCCCATACTTATCCAAATCAATACCGTGGGGCGTCTTAAATTCACCTTGTTTATCCCCAAATTTCCCCCACTCAAACAGGTATTCCCCGTCCCTGGAGAATTTAATCACTCTGCTGTTTCCATAACCATCACTGACATAAAATGAGCCATCCCCGGCAACAGCGACATCAGTTGGCAAATTGAAATGTTCAGAATCATTGCCCGGGACTTTGGGTTCCCCTAATATTAGGAGCAGATTTCCATCTGCACTAAATTTAAAAACCTGATGTAAGGCAACATCTGTAACCCAGATATTATTTTCATTATCAACCTCTAATCCGTGCGGCATTATGAATATATCCGCTCCCCAACTTTTTAAGATTTCCCCGGTTTGTTGATCAAGAGTAAGAATAGTATGCTCCTGAATTCTCGTTTCCGGCATGGGTTCCTGCCACACCCTGTTGGCTCTGTGAAAGACCAGGATGTTATGGTTAGAATCAATGCCTAATCCGGTTGGATTTCCTAAAACGAGGTCCTCAGGTAATTTCGGCCAATCTTCTACCAGTTCATAAGAATCCCGGTTTAATGATTCTTTTATGGTCTCTTTTTTTTCAGAGCTTCCGCAGCCGGTTATCAAAAGCATTGCCAGTAAGTAATATCCTATTTCCCTGTATTTCATCTTTTTTTGAGTTTAGTTCTGATAAGGCATAAAGGTAGGAATAAGGAGCATTTTGTGGTTTTATTTTATTTGTTTGCTGCGTTTAATTTTTCAGATAGCTATATTCGTTTCTCATCATCCAATCGGTTGATCCTTCAAATTGAACATCTTTTCTGACCGAATACGCATCCAACCCAAATGGCCCTGATAGGAATAATCATGTGTATTCACCAGCTTATCCGATTTGCCAAATCCTATGAGGTCCGGGGCAATAACACGAAAATTATTTCGGACAAGGATTAGGATTATTTTGCGATAGAGATAGGACCAGCTGGGTTCGCCATGTAAAAGCAGGACAATTGGGTGGTCCCTGCCCCCTTCATCCATATAATGAAGCCTTAAACTTTCTTTAACATTCATGTAATGACTGGCAAAAGGGTAGTCAGGTAAATTTTCAAATCTGCTTTCGGGAGTTCCTACTATTTTTTTCATTTCTTATGTTTGTGCAAATGAAAAATAAGGACAACCCCATCTATTGTTTTTTATTTAAAGTTTAAAGGCTTCACCCACCCAGGCGTTGAGTTCTGAACGTACCGGGTCTGCACTTACCTGTTCATTAATTTTAGTTACGATTGTGGCCTTTATGGTTTCCAGCAGCTCAGTGCCTTCTTTCAAAATTTCATGGATGATGGCATTGCCTTCAACAAAACCAATTGCCGCATCCATGGCTGTAGGACTTTGCCCGACTAAAGTGATCTTTTGTACCGTTACATTTTCAAAACCTGCGACCTCAGCATAGGATCGTAGTTCCTCCGGATTATTCATGGAAGAATAAGCCCTTCCAAAAAATGGGGGAGGTGTGGCTTTTAGAAAATGCAGGATGGTTTGCTGGCTGATATGAAGTGTTATATTATTTTCCGCCTTATCCCAGGTAACAAATATAAACTGCCCGCCAGGCTTCAATACGCGCCATGCTTCATTAAATCCTTTTTGTTTTTCCGGCAGAAACATAAAACCAAATTGGCAAACCACCACATCAAATTTGTTATCAGGGAAAGGGAGATCCTGGGCGTCTGCCACCAGGAATTCCACATTTGGTTCATTTACCTTCTGTTTGGCAATGTCGAGCATAGCCGGATTGATATCCATGGCGGTAAGCTTTGCCTTCAGGCCAATTTTTTGAGCAAGGTGGTTGGTAAGCCTTCCCGTGCCAGCTCCTATTTCCAGCACTTGTTTCGGCCTGTCTTTTATCCTGTTGGTAACATAAAGTGAATAGGGTTCATACAGGTAAGGTCCCAGAAAACGTTCGTAAACCCCGGGGATCGTTTTTTCAAATGGAATTTTGTTTTCTTTCAATTCTAATAATTTAAGTATCCAAATCTAATAACACTTGTACCAGAACACTAAGTTTAAGCGATCTTTTAAATGCTCCCAGGCCTTGTTGTATTCAGTTTTATTCAAAATTCGAAAGTAAATATAACAATTCATAATAATGAGTATTTCCAAGGGAATGAGTCATAAATATTAAAGTTTTTCCTGAAGGAAATGCAAGGGCCATTGTTCCATCATATCCCGTATGATAAAAAACAGGGCCGCTTATACGCCATCCATATCCATACCCATCGCCATTTGGTTCATTTATTTTCAAAGCTTTTTCATAGGGATTGTCTAACCAACTTTGCATGAATTTGGCATAATCTCTGGCTGTACAATATATGCCACCATATCCAGTATAAAATGGCCATTGATGCTCTTCTTTATTTGTCCAGTAAGGAATATTTGTTTGTTTACCTGTATCCCAATAGTTTCTCGTTTGTACTCTTGAAGCCCAAGTTGAATCTGGTGTGAACCATGTATATGATTCTTTCATTCCCAATGGATTCAATATTTTTTTTTCTGTATATGCTGCTAATTTTTCGTCCGTAATGACTGTAATGATATATCCTAAAAGTCCAAAATTAAAGTCGGAATACGCATATTCGTTGTATGTTGCATTGGGTTTCTCCTTTGCCCAATTTGTTATCCAATCTTTTAAATTAGTTCCCGGATGTTTTTTCCAATCCATTTGATCCTTATATCCGCTAGTATGGTTGAGTAAATTTTTAATCGTCACTCTTTTATCTCCAGCAAATTCAGGCAGGTATTTAGTTACAGGGTCATCAAGTGAAAGTTTTCCCTCCTCTTCTAATTGTAAAATCAAAGTTGCTGTAATTGGTTTTGTCATTGATTTTATTTGCCACAGTGAATTTAACTCCGTTGCTCCATAGGCTTTATTAAAATCAATTATTCCTTTATCTGTAATGAGTAATTCCGCGGATACTAGTTTTCCGCTTTGAACCCAAGAAGTTATTGTGCTGTCTAAAACATGATAACTACTTTCTACCTTATTTTGTCCAAAACCATAAATCGATACCAGTGAAATAATTGCAACAAGAAGTTTTATTTTTTCAGCTTTCATTTTTTCTTAAATTGCTTACAACGTATTTGTGTATGGTTAGTTGCGTGGTTTAAGCAACTAATTTAGCAAATAAAAACTGAATAGAATCCCGATAGCTATCGGGACTCGAGGATTTTCAGAAGTAGGCCAGAACAAGCAATTACTTATAACCATTGTTGGTAATAGTTATTTTTTAAAAACTGTTTGTCCTTCTTTAATGGTTTCAACTACTTGAATATCTTTTATAGTATTTGGGGCAACCTTCAACGGGTTCTTATCTAAAATTACCATATCTGCTAACTTACCTTTTTCTAAAGTGCCTTTTTTGTTTTCTTCAAAGTGTTGATATGCAGACCAAATTGTGATGCCTTTTAAAGCTTCATATGGTGTCAGCCTTTCAGATTCGCCAATCACTTGTCCAGAACGTGAGGTGCGCTCCACAGCCGTCCAAACAACACGCATTAAGTTAGGCAATGCCACGGGTGCATCCGTATGTATAGTGATTTTAACTCCTTTGTTAAGAGCGGTTCTTACAGGACTAATTCTATTGCCTAATGAGTCGCCTATAATTTCTTTATGCCAATCGCCCCAATAAAAAGTATGTAATGGAAACAAAGATGTAATAACACCTAACTCTTTAAAAGAATCTAATTGATCATCTCTAATGTATTGTCCATGAATTAAGACATTTCTACGGTCATCATTACCATATTTTTCTGACAAGGGCTTCATTGTCCGTATCATCTGATCCATGGCAGCATCTCCATTAGCATGGGTTAAGATTTGGTAATTATTAGTAAAGGCTTTCTCGTAAATTGCAGTCACATCTGCATCGTTTGGAATTGCTGGATATCCTGAGTAGTTGTCGTCAGCTCCATCCGGTGGCAGCAAATAAGGAGTTGTCCTCCAGGCAGTTCTTCCTTGGGGAGATCCATCTAAGGTAATTTTCATGCCGCCAACACGATAATGGTTATTGTAGTTTTTGGAATACCACTTTGATTCTAAAGGCTCGGTAAACATATAATCTACATAGGAAACAACATCCAGTTTCCAAAAATTCATTTCAGCAAATTTTGCCAATAAATCGTGTTGTTCCATTGCACGTCCATCTTGAGCGGTTGTGTAGCCATAACTTAAGGCCATCTCTTGACCTGCCGTCATAAATTTCATTAGAGCCTCTTCAGATGCCGGAGTTAAAGCCTTGGCATATAAAGGAATGGCTGCAAGTTCTTCTAAAACGCCATTAGGTTCGTTAGAATTTGGCATTCTTCTTATGATACCTCCCTCTGGGTTTTTAGTGTTGGCTGTAATTTCTAATAGTTCGAGTCCTTTAGAGTTTAAAGAAGCAAAATGTCCAGAAAT
>JAHEBI010000249.1 GCA_024642325.1 Eudoraea sp.
CAGGTTCTACGCGACGTTTAAGAATTCTACGGAACGCTTTTTTAAATACTCCAATAAATTACTGAACAGACAAAATCTGGCATCTCCAACCGGGGAATTTTTAGGCATTCTTGTAATAGGTGTCCTTTTATGGTTTGGAGGAAAAATGGTGTTGATAGATCAAACTTTAGGCGCATCAGAATTTATTGCCTATATGGGTTTGGCATACAATATACTTACTCCCGCCAAACAAATCAGCAAAGCATCATATGGGGTTAAAAAAGGCAATGCCGCTGCCGAGCGAATTTTAGAAATTCTTGAAACGAAAAACCCAATTGTTGAGAAAAAAGATGCCCTGGTAAAAACTGAATTTAATACAGGGGTCACGCTGGAAAACGTTGCTTTCAAATATGAGGATGAATACATTTTGGAGAATTTCAATCTCAATGTTCCAAAGGGTAGTACAGTTGCTTTGGTAGGCCAGTCTGGCAGTGGTAAAAGTACAATTGCCAACCTGGTTACCCGATTTTATGACATCAATGAAGGTGAAATAAAAATAGATAATACGAATATTAAAGATATCACTAAAAAATCACTTAGAGATCTTATAGGGCTGGTTACACAGGACTCTATTCTCTTCAACGATTCTGTAAAGAACAACATAGGTCTGGGAAAGGAAAATGCAACTATTGAAGAAATTGAAGCTGCAGCTAAGGTGGCGAATGCTCACGACTTTATAATGGAACTGCCTCAGGGCTACGAAACAAATATTGGCGATAGCGGGAATAAGCTAAGCGGTGGCCAGAAACAACGCCTATCCATCGCAAGGGCCGTTTTAAAGAACCCTCCTTTGATGATCATGGATGAAGCCACTTCGGCTCTTGATACTGAAAGCGAACGACTGGTGCAGGATGCTCTCGAAAAAATGATGCGCAACCGCACTTCTATTGTTATTGCCCATAGATTGTCAACCATACAAAATGCAGATACTATTGTGGTACTGCAGAAAGGTAAGATTGTGGAACAGGGTTCCCATAAAGAATTGCTGGAAACTAGCGGGGTTTACAAAAACCTGGTAAATATGCAATCTTTGGGTGTAATTTAAATTTAAGGTGCAACTAAACCTTTTACATTCAATGCAGTCTTAAACCAATAAGAAGTTTGCCTTGACAGCCGAAGAGACCTTAATCGAAAATTTAAAGAAGAAAGATACCCAGGCCAAGGCATTTGAGGTGCTTATTAATACGCACAAAGAACGATTGTACTGGCATATAAGGAGAATTGTGCTTGATCACAACGACACTGATGATGTGCTGCAGAATACATTTATTAAGGTTTTTAGGAATATTGATGGCTTCAAAGGCAATAGTAAGTTATATTCCTGGATGTACAGAATTGCAACTAATGAGGCACTTACATTCCTTAAAGTAAAATCCAGGAAATTGGGGGTCAGTAATGATGAACTACAGGAACGAATGGTAAATAATTTACATGCCGATGTATATTTTGAAGGTGATGAAATACAATTGAAATTACAAAAGGCTATTGCACTATTGCCGGAAAAGCAGAAATTGGTTTTTAATATGAAGTATTTTGATGAGCTGAAGTACGAGGAAATATCAGAAATACTGGAAACTTCAGTAGGTGGTTTAAAAGCTACATATCATTTGGCAGTTAAGAAAATTGAAGCAAGTCTTAAACAAGAACAATAAAACTAATGACCATAAATCTGTGGTTATTGTGAATGGAGAAGAACACAGCAGGAATTAAACCATTTGTGACTTTAAGAGTCAAATCAAAAGGATGAGTAAAAAAAGTAAAAATAGCGGATTTAGGGCCCCAAAGGGATATTTTGAACATTTTACGGATGATCTTCTGGACAAAATGTCAAAAGAGACTTCAAGTCTTCCTGATAAGGATGGATTTAAAGCCCCGGAAGGCTATTTTGATAATCTGGATAAAAAGATATTAAAGCATGTTACTGAAAAGGAATCAAAAGTAATAAGCCTCAAATCCTATAAGAGATACTTTTTAGTAGCAGCTTCAGTCGCGGCAATTCTGATATTGGTTCTAAGCACACAACAGAGAGGTAAAAGTAGTTTTACTTTTGATGATCTGGCCAGAACAGACATTGAAAATTACCTGGAGGAAAATGAACTGGGATTGAGCAGTTACGAACTGGCGGAGGTACTGCTAACAGAGGAGTTGGAAGTAAATGATATCCTGAATAATGAACTCGATGATGAAAACATCATTGATTACCTTGAGGACAACATTAATGATATTGATGAATTAAATTTAGAGATCGATGAATAAATTCGGCAAAATATGGGTATTTGCTTCGCTGTTTTTAACGGTTACAATAACATTGGGTCAGGGAAGGCCGGGAATGGACAAAATTAGATCGCTAAAAGTGGCATTTATAACAGAACGGGTAGGTCTTACCAGCAAAGAGGCCACAATGTTTTGGCCTGTCTATAATGAGCATGAGGAAGCACTGGGTAAAATTCGCAGACAGGAACGGGTGGAAATAAGAAGTAAAATGGGCGATTTTGAAAGCTTAGGTGAGGATGAAGCCGATAAGCTCTTAGATCAGCTAATAGAGATGGAGAAGGAAAAACAAGAACTTAATACATTGTTCTTGTCAAAAATTCGCGGTGTTATTTCGCCTAAAAAAACCCTGCTCTTAATTAAAGCCGAGGACGATTTTAAGAAACGATTGTTGAAACAAATTCAACAAAGGAGACAAGGAGGCGGATAGTTAAATAGAGTTTTTTATAAGAAAAAAGGCAGTAATATTTAATGATAAATATATAGTTAATCCGGTTTTGGTTGGATTACCAAAATAAGCGATTAGGCTATGGGTCATTTAATAGGGAAGTTATTATACTTCCCTTTTTTATTTAAATGTGAGTTTGGCAATTCGATTTCTTCCTGCGGCATAGGCCACCGAGTCATTCAGGAATCTAATCGTATAGAATCCTTCGTCTGAAAGTGCCTTCCAATTCATCCCCATATCATTGGAATATGAAATTCCTGTAAACCCTATAGCCACTATTTCTTTACCATCTGAATTGGGAACAAACCGGATACAGCTCTTGTATCCGGGTTCTTCATTGTCTGCGAGTAGCTGCCAGTTTTTACCACCATCCCGGGTTATCGCCTTATTAGCTGAACGATTTTCAGGATCTGTATAATCCCCACCAATAGCAATTCCCAATAAATTGTCGTAAAAATCCATGGAATAAATACCCTGCGTAGGTTTATCCCTAAGGATGGGTGTTTGCACAATATTCCATGAAAAACCTTTGTCATCAGTATACAAAACTCGCCCTTTTGTGGTTCCAACCCAGGCCTTACTTCCCTGAATGACAATATTCGTATTACTTGCTGCAAAAGCTCCTTCCCCTTCCATCGATTTAGGTAATTGGTTACAGGAAAGTTTATTCCAGCTGTAACCACCATCTCGGGTTACAATGACAGAAAGGCAACCCTCCATACTATCCCCTATTGCCATACCCTCTTTATCATTCCAAAAAGCCATGGCATCATAAAAAACATTCTCCCCTTCTTCTGTGTAAACCAATTCCATCCTGCCCTGATTTCCTGTTTTATATAGCAGAGCAGGATTTGCCACTGAGAGCATAAAAAAATCAGAAGAGGTATGTGCTATTGCCCGAAATTCGGGAAGAATACTGTCATATTTCTGAATATTGGTCCTTACAGCCTTTGTTTGCAGGTCAATTGAACCAAAAACAGCTTTATTAGCGGCAAAGCCTAAACTGCCGTTCATAAGCTCAATTGCACGTATACTTAAGGAATCTTCATAAATCACTTCAATATCTACCTCCGAGAAATTGGGTCTTCGAACGGCAGTATTGCAGGAAAGTAATGGAACAAAGATTATGATAAAAATAATAAAGCGCATATGTAAATGTAGGAATAAAACCCGTTTTTCATAGAAAGAAAAATGGGATTATCGGTCCACTTTGTATCCAATAGGCAAAAATTGTAATTGTATTTGGTCATTACACTATTATTGGAAAATCATTTTTCCGCACAAAGGTTTATTTGACGGCTATAAATTAAAAGCAATACCTTTGCTTCCTAATTTTTTTAGATGCGATTACATAGAAATTTGGTATTTGCAGTGGTAGATGCACTCAACCTTATATTTAACGAAGGAGAATATGCCGATAAGGTAGTAGAAAAAACTTTGAAGCACGACAAACGATGGGGCTCCAGGGACAGAGGTTTTATTGCTGAAACCACTTATGACATAGTGCGTTGGAAGCGACTATATTCAGAAATTGCAGAAGTAGGGGCTCCCTATTCCAGACCAAACTTATTTAGGTTGTTTGCCGTGTGGGCAGTACTTAGGGGTATTCAATTACCAGACTGGAAACAAATAGAAATGACCCCGACCAGACGAATTAAAGGAAAATTCGATGAGCTTTCCAAAATAAGAAAATACAGAGAATCTATTCCAGACTGGATAGAAGAATTAGGCCTAAATTCCTTGGGAGAAGAGTTATGGACAAGGGAAATTGCCGCATTAAATCAACAGGCACAGGTAATTCTCAGGACCAATACACTTAAAACCACTAAAAGTAACTTAAAAAAACTTCTATTAGAAGAGGGTATTGAGACCGAAACTATTG
>JAHEBI010000250.1 GCA_024642325.1 Eudoraea sp.
TTATCAGGTAATGATACCTGTGGATTCGCTAAAGGTTTTTCCAAATGATTTCACTATGGAGAATGTCTCTGAGAACAGAAAAGATATTTTGGCCATGGAATCTGCCAAAGAAGCCTATTACCAAATGTACAGAGCAGATAAAATGAGTTTTTTACCAAAGCTGAATGCTTTCGGATCCTACGAGTTGCATGATGACCAGGTGTTTCAGGGAAGTGCCAATGGATACCTGTTTGGGGCAGAATTGAGATGGGATGTCCTGAATGGTACCAAACGTTTTGGAAAAGCTCACAAAAGTAAGGCGGAATTTGAAAAATCCAAATTGGAATTAGAGCAATACAAATCTCAAAGCCAGGTAGAGCTCAACAAGGCCAGACGCATGCTTCAGGACACCAAAAATAATCTGGAGTTAACCTCACAGGCATTAAATCAATCAAAAGAAGCGCTGAGGATTCGCAGCAATCGCTTTGCCCAGGGACTGGAAAAAACGACTGATCTGCTCCTGGCGGAAACGCAGTATGCCCAGAAACAACTGGAATATTATTTTACCATTTTTCAGCATAATTCCGCTGTAGCCTACGTCGAATTTTTAACTAAAGAATAATCTATAAATAATGAACATTAGAAACCGAAATATGCAAAAAGTTTATATCATACTATTGATACTTCTTAGCTGGAGTTGTGGTAATAAGGATAAAAAAGAGCAGCAAATTAATGCTCCTGTTATTCCCGTAAAAGTGAGCATGGGAGCTGAGATTGATGGGGCAGCCATGATTTCCACAAGCGGAACAATAGAAGCCGTTAAAAGTGCCAACTTAAGTACCCGGATTATGGGTCAGGTGGATAAAATATATGTCACGATAGGGGATAAGGTTAAAAAGGGCCAACTTTTATTGAGTATTAACGATATGGATCTGTCTGCAAAACTTGCACAGGTAAATGCCGGAATTGCAGAAGCTACGGCATCCTATAACAATGCGTCCAAAGACCTCAAGAGATTTACCGTATTGTTTGAGGAAAAGAGTGCCACCCAAAAGGAACTGGATGATATAACTGCTCAATACACCATGGCAGAGGCCAGACTGGAAGCAGCCAGACAAATGAAGAATGAAGTAAATGCCCAATTTTCCTATTCAGACCTTCGTGCTCCTTTTGATGGAGTAGTTACCAATAAATTTATAAATCCGGGAGACATGGCCAATCCGGGGATGCCTCTTCTTGAAGTTGAAGCGCCGGGTAAATACCAGGTACTCACTTTAGTTTCTGAATCTGAAATAACAAAAGTTAAACAGGGGATGGAAGTAACCGTGAACATAAATTCTATAAATGAAAATGTCTCTGGTGAAGTAATTGAAGTCAGTAGTTCATCTAAAAATACCGGCGGACAGTACCATGTTAAAGTGGTATTAAAAGATACAATCACATCAGTTTTATCGGGGATGTATGCCACCGTCAAATTTCCTTTTGAAGCAACCAATGATTCAAAAGCAGCACTGATACCTCTTGAGGCTGTTGTTCATAAGGGGCAGTTATCAGGAGTATATACCGTTAGTGAGGGTAATACCGCACTCCTGAGATGGCTTCGTTTAGGACGGACCTACGGGGATAAGGTTGAGGTGTTATCGGGCTTAGCAGCAGATGAAAGTTTTATCATTTCGTCCGAAGGAAAATTATATAACGGGGCCCATATTTCCATAAAATAAATCTGGAATAGCTTTAATGACTACTCCTGTAGTAAAGAAGTTCAAAAGACAATAAAAATAATATGAAAGAAGGTTTAGCAGGGAAAATTGCAAAGTTGTTTATAGGATCAAAGCTAACTGTGCTTTTGATGATAGTTTTTATGATCATTGGAGTATACAGTTCCTTTTTAATTCCTAGGGAAGAAGAACCTCAGATTGATGTTCCCATGGCAGATATATTTGTGGGATATCCAGGGGCCAGTCCTACTGAAGTTGAGTCAAGGGTTGTAAAGCCCCTGGAAAAACTTATCTCCAATATCAAAGGAGTTGAATATGTCTATTCTACCTCCATGAATGAGCAAGCCATGGTTATTGTCCAATTTTATGTGGGAGAGGATATAGAAAGGTCTTTTGTGAAACTCTATAATGAGATTAACAAACATATGGATATTATGCCGCAGGGTGTAACTTTTCCATTGGTAAAAACACGGGCAATTGATGATGTGCCCATGTTGGGTTTAACACTGTGGAGCGAGAATTATGATGATTACCAGTTAAAGCAGATAGCACAGGAACTTACCGATGAAATTGAAAAGATTAATGACGTGTCGGCAACCCAAAAAATTGGTGGCAGGAGCAGGCAATTAAGGGTAGTACTCAATAAAGATAAAATGGCAGAAAGCGGCCTGGATTTTCTGGCCGTTGCCCAGATGATTAAAGCCAACAACAGTCAGTTGAGCAGTGGTACTTTTGATAAGTTTGACAGAGAATTCACGGTAACTACCGGCAGGTTTTTGGAAACTACCGAAGATGTTGAAAATTTGATTGTAGGTGTTCAACAGAATCAGCCAATATATCTTAAGCAAATTGCAGAAATTTATGACGGAGCTGAATTGCCTAAAAATTATGTTACCCTTGGCTTTGGCCAGGCAAGTGAAAATGTTAAGGCATATAATTCGGAATATCAAGCTGTTACAATTTCCATAGCCAAACGAAAAGGATCCGATGCCATGAAGATTTCAGATATTATTCTGGAAAAGGTGGATCACCTCAAACAAAATCTGATTCCTTCCGACGTGCATGTGGAAGTAACCCGAAATTATGGTGAAACTGCTTCTCAAAAAGTATCAGAACTATTGATGCATCTTATTGGGGCAATCATTGCGGTGACCTTTGTGGTTATGCTGGCAATGGGTTGGCGAGGTGGTCTGGTAGTCTTTTTATCCGTTCCAATTACATTTGCACTCACACTGCTAAGCTACTATATGTTGGATTATACGCTTAACAGAATTACGCTTTTTGCACTGGTATTTGTTACCGGGATAGTTGTAGATGATTCCATTATTATTGCGGAGAACATGCACCGTCATTTTAAAATGAAGCGCTTGCCATTCAAACAGGCTGCCCTTTATGCCATAAATGAAGTGGGAAACCCAACAATTTTGGCAACTTTTACGGTTATTGCATCGGTATTGCCTATGGCTTTTGTCTCCGGATTAATGGGTCCATACATGTCGCCAATGCCCATAGGGGCATCTATTGCAATGATATTGTCTTTGTTTGTAGCACTGACAATAACACCCTATCTGGGATTTATCTTCCTTCGTGAAAAGGAAAAAAAGGGAAAGATAAAAGAGGAGAAAAAGCTAGAGGAAACTTTTATATACAGAATATATGAGAAATTTGAAAAACCATTGCTTGAAAATAAAAAGAAACGATGGATTTTTCTGGGTATAACTTTCATCCTGTTGATGGCTTCAGTGGGTATGTTCTTTACAAAATCCGTGATTGTAAAAATGCTGCCTTTTGACAATAAAAATGAATTTCAGGTAGTCATAGATATGCCCGAAGGTACCACCCTTGAGCGTACGGCTGTTGTTGCAAAGGAAATTGCGCAGTACCTGTCCACACGTCCGGAAGTTGTTAATTATCAAAGTTATGTAGGGACTTCAGCACCAATTACGTTTAACGGATTAGTAAGGCATTATGATCTGCGAGGGGGTAGCAATATGGCTGACATTCAGGTAAATCTGGTAGATAAGCATGAAAGAAGCGTTCAAAGTCATCAAATTGCAAGCGAAATGCGACCCGAAATAAAAAAAATAGGAAAAAAATACAATGCCAATATAAAGGTGGTTGAAGTTCCCCCGGGACCACCTGTACTCTCCACAATCGTGGGAGAGATTTACGGTCCGGATTATGACAAGCAGATTGCTATTGCTGACCAGGTACAAAGCCTGTTAAATAACACAGCAGATGTGGTAGATGTGGATTGGATGGTGGAAGCGGACCAAACGGAGTATGAATTTATTATAGACAAACAAAAGGCTATGCTTTATGGGGTGACCCCACAGCAAATTACACAAACGTTAAATTTAGCCCTCTCAGAAAGAGCAGTTACTAACTTATATGATCAAGATGCCTCCAGCCAGGTAGGCCTTGTACTCGCCCTGGACGAAAAAGAGAAATCAACCATAAGTGATATTTCTCAACTGAAAGTAAAGTCCGGTATGGGTACTATGAATACCATAGGTGACTTAACTGAAATTAATGAAACCTTTAGGTCCAAAAGTATTTATAGGAAAAATCAAAAAAGGGTGGTCTATGTGATTGCAGATATGGCCGGGGAATTGGAGAGTCCGGTATATGCTATCCTTGGAATGACAGATAAATTAAAGTCAATTGATGTTCCTGAAGGGTATAGCCTGGAGGAACTTTATATTGAACAACCCGATTTTGAAGATGATTACACCGTCAAATGGGATGGAGAATGGCAGGTCACGCTTGAAGTATTCAGGGATCTGGGAATTGCATTTCTAGGTGTCATCGTTATTATCTATATTTTGATCGTAGGGTGGTTTCAAAATTTTAAGGCACCCATAGTAATGATGGTGGCAATTCCACTTTCTTTGGTGGGCATTGTGTTAGGCCATTGGTTATTAGACGCATTC
>JAHEBI010000251.1:0-1543 GCA_024642325.1 Eudoraea sp.
CAAATAGGATCACAAAAATTCAAAACCCTACATATCGTTCTTGGGTTTGTTAAAGAGAAAAACCTGGATGCCATATTACCTTTGTTTCCGCGAAATGCGGTTTATTATTTTACAAGACCCAATATTCCAAGGGGGTTAGATGCAGGAATCTTAACGAAAAAAGCATCGGAATTTGGTTTGGAAGGCATGACTTACAATTCTATTGATATGGCCTATAAAGCTGCACTAATAAAGGCAGACAGGGACGATTTCATCTTTATAGGGGGAAGTACATTTACGGTTGCGGAGGTCGTGTGATTTTTTCTTATTTTTTGTTTTGGGTAACAAAAAACTATACTATATTTGCATCCCCTTAGGGGCTCTTAGCTCAGTTGGTTCAGAGCACCTGCCTTACAAGCAGGGGGTCACTGGTTCGAATCCAGTAGGGCCCACATCATTCAGAAAATCCGCACTGTAAGGTGCGGATTTTTTTATTCCGGTAAGCGCCAAACGAATGTTTGAGCGTTTATAAGGAATAAAAAAATAAATAAGGCGTCTTTGCGCCTTATGATTTTCTAACTGCGGGAGCGGTTTCCCAATGGATATGCAATCCAGTAGCATTGAGGGAATAAAAAAATAAATAAGGCGTCTTTGCGCCTTATGATTTTCTAACTGCGGGAGCGGTTTCCCAAGGGATATGCAATCCAGTAGTATTGAAGGAATAAAAAAATAAATAAGGCGTCTTTGCGCCTTATGATTTTCTAACTGCAGGAGCGGTAATGATCTGGCTCACAGCGCAGCCGTAATCCATCAAATTCCAAAGGACAAACTACAAAAGACAAGTTTATAAGGAGTAAAAAATAGATACTGCGGCTGTGTGCCTTATAATTTTCTACCATACCAACGGCCTTCGTCCGCCAAAATGGCTACATGAAGGCGAGGCTGACAGGACTACAGTAGAGGTGTTCCAATAGTTATTTATTAAAACTTATTTATTAATTTGGTGAGTATATTCACCAAAAAACATTACTTTTGGTGAATTAAAACACTAATAAGCCATGATAGAGCGGTTATTAGGGCAAAAAATACTTCATAGATTAAATAAGGGTAAAGCAATAATCCTAATTGGTCCACGACAAGTGGGTAAAACAACTCTCATCAATTCAATTCTAGAAAATAGAGAGCATTTGTTTTTGGATGGTGATGACTCAACCGTAAGGAACTTATTGACCAACCCCAATACCGAGCAACTTAAAAGTATTATTGGTAATTATACTACCATCTTTATAGACGAGGCCCAAAGAATTGAAAATATTGGATTAACCCTTAAGATAATTGCTGATCAATTCAAGCATGTTCAATTATTGGTTAGTGGTTCATCTGCTTTTGAACTCAATAACCAAACAAGTGAACCTTTGACCGGAAGGAAATGGGACTATAAACTTTATCCTATTTCTTGGCAAGAACTGGAAAACCATATAGGATATATAAAGTCCGAACAGCAACTTGAATTGAGAATATTATATGGTATGTACCCCGATGTTATCAATAATTTGGGGGATGA
>JAHEBI010000251.1:1553-4579 GCA_024642325.1 Eudoraea sp.
GTACTAAAGGAACTCACGAATAGTTATTTATATAAGGATATTCTGGCGTTCAGTGGTATTCGAAAGCCTCAAGTATTAGAAAAGTTACTGAGAGCACTGGCCTTGCAGATAGGGAGCGAAGTTAGTTACAATGAACTTGCCCAGTTAGTAGGAGTGGATAAAAACACGGTAGGCAATTATATTGATATTCTTGAAAAAGGATATGTGATTTTCAGGTTGACCAGTTTTAGCAGAAATTTGAGGAATGAAATAAAGACCAATCAAAAGATTTATTTCTATGATACAGGGGTGCGAAATGCCATAATTGGGAATTTTAATGCTCTTGATAGTCGCAATGATACCGGAGGACTCTGGGAAAGTTTTTTAGTAAGTGAACGCATCAAAAAACTAACCTATGAAGGATCTTTAGCCAACGGTTATTTTTGGAGAACAAAACAACAACAAGAAATTGATTATGTAGAGGAGGTATCCGGTAATATAAGGGGTTATGAATTTAAATGGAATTCAAAATCCAAATCAAAATTTCCCAAATCCTTTATGGAAACCTATGGTGCTGAAATTAAAATTATTCATAGGGATAACTTTCGAGAGTTTGTTATGTAGATTTTTTCTCTTATTCAAAAAGTTCAATAGCCTTATCCAATACAGAATTATCAAACTCTTTTAAATAAGGCGTCTCTGCGCCTTATGATTTTCTAACTGCGGGAGCGGTTTCCCAAGGGATATGCAATCCAGCAGAATTGAGGAAACTAAAAAATATCCGGCGCTAAAAGTCCCCGGCTTTAACAGTCTTGATTTCTCCCGAGGCCAGGGCTTTTTTCACATCGGCTTTAACGCTGGGATAGAACCTAAAAAATTTCAACCCGTCTTTTCTCCTGAGTATAGCTGCTTCATTTCCATTTTTATCGGTCTCAATGCTTTCTACCAGCAACTTTTGGCCAACGAGATTCTTGAAATTAGCGATTGCACCTCGCTTCATAATGATGTTTTTTCGTGGGAAATCCAAATGTTTGTAATCTGAACCTATTGAGCTGCCCATGATTACTACATCACCTTCCCTTAGTATCTGTGTTGTTTCTTGGGCACATATCATTGATATAGAAACGAACAAGGCCATAGTAAGGAATGATTTTATCATGACTATGCTTTTTAAAATTTAACTTCTCTATTAAATATAATAATTCGCGACAATAGTATTAGTAATACAGGCGTTAAAAAGTTGTTAAACTATCAATAAATAATAGTAATACTATTAAATTTGAGTTTTAAAACACAATCTGTGTTATGGAACATCCCTTCCAATAGGGTATTATTCCGAAACTAAATTTTTGGATGATTACATTCTCCAATGCAAGCCTGACTTTCACCATTATTAGTACTGCAATTACTTCAAGCTGGGAATAAAAATGCACAGTTAGTACACACCTTTATTTGAAACCAGTTGATTTCAAAGTAATTCAAAATATATTTAAAATATGATTTTCTGCCATGCCAAAGGCCTTCGTCCGCCAAAATGGCTACACGTAGGCGAGGCAGGCTAGTTTGCAGGAGCTGTCTCCCGATGGAACTTTAATCCAGTAAGGCCCGCATCATTCAGATAATCCGCACGGTAAGGTGCGGATTTTTTTATTTCGCTAAGCGCCAAACGAATGTTTGAGCGTTAAGGTGTCGCATATGGCGGAATTAATTACATTATTGAAAACATCCAAGGTACGGACCTTGGTTTATGACAAAAGTTTTAACTTGATAAAGGCCAAAGGACATTCCAATAAAATAATAAACAAACAAACATTAGGCTTCCACACCAGCTGATCAAAGCCAAGGATTTACCAAATTTTGTTGTATTTCGGACCCATACCATTTTTCTTTTTATTAAAGTATATATCAATAGTATAAGTACAAAATATACAAGCCAAAAAATCCAGTTCCAGGAAGATAAGATGCCAAATCCAAGGATATAAAAATTTCTCTCTATACTGGCCATAATCGCAAAATATAGCAATGCTACAAAAACCAACACCAGGAGGGTTATGATCCATGGTAACCAATGCATTTTTTCCCTTTCCAAGTCTTTATTTTTTCTTATTTTAATGAAGTTTATAAGCGCATAAATTGGCATGGCTAAAAACCCAATTGCAACCAAAATAAGCGCTATGCCTATTGGTACATAAACTTGATTTTGTTTCCCCATCAATATCTTACTACCAATTTGTGTAATTCCCTTATTGCTGACGATATCAGTAACAAAAATAATAGGTTTCGTTTCGTTTAAACAGGGTTTCGCGTCTACCGGTATTTCAGGGTTTTTATAAAATTCTGTGACTACATCGCTATAGCAAGGATTTCCTCTGGACCAATGACTTTCACCGGGAAATGTTAATACAACAGAATTTGTAAGGTATTTTGATGTAATAATGCTATTCTCTGGAGGAGTAATTGGATCGAAAATTCCGGTAGAGAGTAAAACCGGTATTTCCGATGGTATGGGAACCTCTTGCATACTATCTAAGCTAATACCTGATAAAGTAGCTTGTTCCAGTTCAGATTTCAATTTTGGAAAAATAAAATAAAGCATAAGTTTTTTGGTAAAATCATCGTAAAAACCTGCCTCCATGCTTAGACCGTATTGAGGGTTGTCATTGGAATTGATATACAAGAACATATCTTTATTGTCAGCAAACATATCTCCAATAGAGTTAACAAAATTCTTGATTACCCAATCTTTTTTATCAGCTGTTGCCTTAATCACGCCGGGAATAATTTCAATCCCTATTGGATCATAGGACAATTGAAAAATTCCTGAAATAATTACGTTGCCATTAATATAGACATCATGGTTCTTTAGTAATTTTTGCTCCTTTGGGGAAATAATCAAAGGGTTGGCATTGTAATATTCTAGAGCACTGAATAATTGATTTTCCAGATCGGGATAAGTATCTGCGCAATCCGGATCTTCGTTGCATTTTTTCAGGGTTAATTGTAGTGACCTGGAAAATGATAATAAACCATCATCTTCATAACTTCGG
>JAHEBI010000009.1 GCA_024642325.1 Eudoraea sp.
TAGGTCATTATAATCTATATAAGCAACTCCTTTTTCATTGCAATGCGCTTTGATCAATTCCAGATACGTATAATATTTGTTACTCATATACTTCCGGTGAATAGGAGCACTCACAAAAAACAAAGGAACATTCTTATCTTTAAAAAGCCCGATAATATTATCGATTACTTCCTTCTGTCCTTCGCTTAGTTTTTGACTTTGAATTATTTGAGGGGTAGCCAATGTCTCCTTGTCCCTGGTGTTCCTTTTCCAACTTTTCTTGTCAAAGTACATTTGGGTCTTAAAACCCTTGAAATAATCATCATCCCTGTTTAGTACGAACTCCGGCTGAAAGAATCGCTCTTTCCAAAGTGTGTGTTCCCGTATAGCAGGAAACACATTTAATAGGTTTTGTCTTCCGTATAATCTATTATGCACTTCAATCTTGTCTAAAGAGAAGTCCATATAATCCAGTGTACCGTACTGAAAAGATGCCGCGCGTTCATCCAATGGAGGTTCCATAATTGTGGATTGGAAAATATCTACCACCCCTAACCTGATATTTTTCTTAGTAATTGCCTCCTCAACGACGTGAAGCGTAACCATTAAATTTTGTACAGGCGCCCCATAATTAAAGGTATTCACCTTGATTTCATTTTCAAATACCCTTGGGTCAAATGCGGTATATGCATGTGAAGATCCAAAAAAAGCAATGGCAATGTCCTCTTTGTCATTGCGATGTTCTTTACTTTTTATCGACTGCATATTTTCCTTGTTCAGGAATAACCTACTGGAAAAAACAATAAGTCCAAGAACTAAAACTGAAAAAAATATGACCCTTATAAAAAACTTGAACATCCTAAAATTGAAAATAAATGAATTCCGTTGGTGCCATATCCCCGTAGACCCCAAATATTAGAATAACAAACACAATGCAAACATACACAAAGTATCTAAAAACCGCGTTTTGAGAGGACAACCATTGTATGGCCGCTTTCTTTTTATGAAAGAGATCAAATAGCAATAACACGGCAATAGCCACAATGGCAACCCAAAATTCTGCCCTATCCAACCCTAGCTTAAACAAACCCCCATAGTACAGGTCTTTATAGTTGTCTACAAGGGAATTGGAAATGATAGAAAAGGCATCTTTAAGGCTGTTCGCCCTGAAAAAGACCCAGGATATACATACGATAAGAAAAGTAATCCCTGCGAATACCAGTTTGTTAGAGAAGCTATTCCTGTTTACCCTAAGCGTATTATAGGTATAAGTCTTAAGGGGAATTAATGCCTTTTCAAGCATGATGATCAACCCATGAATGGCGCCCCAAATTATAAAGGTCATGGCGGCCCCATGCCAGAGGCCACTTATCAAGAAAACGGTAAACAGGTTAAAATATGTCCTTGCTTCCCCTTTCCTGTTTCCCCCTAAAGGGATATACACGTAGTCCCTGAACCAGGTAGACAATGAAATATGCCACCTGCGCCAAAACTCCGTGATGGATTTGGAGAAATACGGGCTGTCAAAATTCTTCATTAGGTCAAAGCCCATGGTCCGGCCAATTCCTATGGCAATATCCGAATAACCCGAAAAATCGCAATAAATCTGAAAGGCGAAAAATATCGTCGCCACTATGGTTTCATAACCATAGTACTCCGACGGATTATTGTACACCTGATTGACAAGGATAGCGACACGGTCTGCAATAACCATTTTCTTGAACAACCCAAAAGCCATTAACAATAAACCGCTTTTTACATGCTCATAGTTAAACCTGTAGGTTTTGTAAAACTGGGGCAATAAATGGGACGCCCTTTCTATGGGACCAGCCACCAGTTGGGGGAAAAAGGCCACAAACGTAAAAAAAGACAGTATGTCTTTGGTTGGTTTAAGCTGGTTCCTGTATACGTCTATGGTATAACTCAATGTTTGAAAGGTGTAAAAGCTGATGCCCACCGGCAATATGATTTTCAAGGTACTGACTTCTATGGATTTGCCGAACAATCTGAAAGAATCTACAAAGGTTTCAATAAAAAAGTTGGTGTATTTGAAGTAGCATAAAAAACCCAGGTTGACCAGTAAGCTAAGCCCTAGCAATAATTTCCTGCGATTGTAATGGCTTGTTTGAGACAATTGATAGCCCACCACGTAATCTACAAGGGAGCTGATGGCAATCAAAAACAAAAAACGCCAATCCCACCAACCGTAAAAAAAGTAACTGGCAACCAGCAGGAAAACGTTTCTGGGTGTTTTATTTTTTGCGACCACCCAATAAAAGGCAAAGACCAGCGGAAAAAATATGGCAAAATCCAGAGAGTTAAATAGCATATATTACTGTTAAACAAGTCCAAATTCCCCGTAGAATTCCTGTTTGGTTCTCCGGAGGTAGTTCAGCACCAAAGGGTGGGCGTTCCTGAAATGCTCCAATATTAGTTAAAAAGCAATATATAAGGGCGATTCCTATATCGATTATCGTCTCGCTCTTAAACCCATGGCCTTCTCCTCATTTTCCCGGGATACAACAATCGCAGTATAAATTCCCGAGTTCATCCATGGAGGAAAATCTCTTAGTTTCCTACTCTGGCTTAAGATTGGGCTTAAGCTGATAACACACTATTAGCCGGCCGAGCGGCAAAAGTACGATAATTCTTTGCTTTTTCTACCCTAACTTTCTTATCCAGGTTACCTTCTATCAATATTTTTTTTGCAAAATCATACCAGGTCATAGCTTTCCCATCTGTAAAATGATAAAGGCCGTATTTTGTGTTCTGAGAAGTAATTAAATTTAAAATGTATTTTGCTAAATTATTTGCATTTGTAGGGCATCCTGTTTGTTCATCTGTAATATAAAGCACACGCTCAGTATGAGCCTTATTTATAATTGTCTTATAGAAATTGTTGCCGTATTCAGAATAAAGCCATGAGGTCCTGATAATGTAATATTTGTCTAAAATTTTTTGGATATAATTTTCCCCAGCTAATTTTGACCTGCCATATTCATTTATCGGGTTTGGAATATCATCAACATAATAGGCCCCTTCTTTTTTCCCATCAAAAACGTAATCGGTCGAAATATGTATCAGAACCACATTATTGTTCTTACAAGCAGTGGCAATATTATTGACTCCATCGGCATTCACCGCAAATGCCCTTTCTGGAGTTTTTTCTGCTTGCTCCACATTGGTATAGGCCGCACAGTTAATGCAGTAATCGTAATTCCCGGATTTAAATGCTGAGTTTACACTTTTTACATTGGTTATATCTAAACCTTTGGAATCCAGAAATTTAAAATCCAAAGAATTATAATTACCGGCGATTTTCTGTAAACATTTTCCCAATTGCCCATTAGACCCTGTTACCAAAATTCTTTTCATAACTCCAGCTCTTTAAAAAGGGGTAGCTTTTTGTCTTTTTCGGAAAGAATTATGAATTCAGAAGGAAATTCCCAGTCAATGTTTAAATCGGGATCATTATAGATTATTCCACCTTCTGCCTCTTTTTTGTAATATTGATCGCACTTATAGATAAATTGGGTGTTATCGTACAAAGCAAGAAACCCATGGGCCAATCCTTGAGGTATAAATAACATTTTTTTATTTTCCTCAGAAAGTCTGATCTTAAAATATTCGCCAAAACTTCTACTTTGTTTTCTTATATCTACCACTATATCTATTACTTCACCCCGAATAACTCGAACCAGTTTTGTCTGAGCAAAGACCCCATTTTGAAAATGTAACCCTCTTAATACACCTTTGGTGGAAATAGAATGGTTGTCCTGAACAAAATCTATAGGCATGCCCAGATAATGTTCTAAAGACTTTTTATTATAAGATTCAAAAAAAGCCCCCCTATTATCTTCAAAAATAGTTGGTTCTATAACGACACAGCCTTCAATATTAGTTTTTGTAATTGTCAATTTGAATATGATTATGTGGTGTTTTGAATTATTTTAATCCCATCAGGTATTTGCCATAACCACTCTTTAATAATGGCTTAGCTAAGGCATGCAATTGCTCTTTTGTAATATATCCCTGAGAATAAGCTTCTTCTTCTATTGATCCAATTTTAAGGCCTTGTCTTTCTTCAATAACTTCAACAAACTGCGATGCCTGCATTAAAGATTGAAACGTGCCGGTATCCAGCCAGGCTGTACCCCTGTCTAAAATACTAACTTTAAGTTTTCCGTTATCCAAATAGGCCTTATTGATATCTGTAATTTCTAATTCTCCTCTTTCACTGGGCCTAATGTTTTTGGCAATATGTATAACCTCATTATCATAAAAATAAATCCCTGGAACCGCATAATTAGATTTAGGATGTTTTGGTTTTTCTTCTATAGAAATAGCCTTACCCGCATCGTCAAATTCAACCACACCGTAGCGTTCCGGATCTTGAACATGATATCCAAATATAATACCTCCAATGGGATTACTATTTTGTTGCAATAAACCCGCCAGTCCAGCGCCATAAAATATATTATCCCCTAATATTAACGCGACTTTGTCAGTGCCTATAAAATCTGATCCAATAATAAAAGCTTCCGCCAGCCCTTTGGGTTCTTTTTGAATGGCATAGCTGAACCTGCAGCCCAGTTGTCTGCCATCCCCCAGAAGTTTCTTGAAGAGAGGGCAATTTTCTGGATCAGTTATGATTAAAATATCCTGTATCCCAGCCGACATTAATGTAGCTAAAGGGTAATAAATCATCGGTTTGTCATATACAGGCATAAGCTGTTTGCTCATAGCCAATGTAATAGGATGTAAGCGCGTTCCAGACCCTCCCGCTAATATTATTCCTTTCATTAGATTATATGTTACTGATTGGTCTCTTTTTCATTATACATTTTTTCGTAATATTCTATATAATCCCCTGAAGTAACGTGATCCAGCCATTCCTGGTTTTCAAGATACCAATCAATGGTCATTTCCAGACCTTCTTCAAAAGTAACGGAAGGTCTCCATCCCAGCTCTTTATTTATTTTACTGGCATCTATAGCATATCTTAAATCATGCCCTGGCCTGTCTTTAACATAGGTTATCAATTTCAACGACGTTCCTTCCTCTCTGTTTAATTTTTGATCCAGCAACCTACAAAGAAGTTTAACCAAATCTATATTCTGCCATTCGTTAAAGCCACCAATATTGTAGGTCTCCTGGTTTTTCCCTTTGTGAAAAACCAAGTCGATCGCAGCCGCATGGTCTTTGACATATAGCCAGTCACGTGTATATTTGCCATCGCCATATACCGGTAAGGGTTTGTTTTGGATGATGTTGGTAATGCATAGTGGAATTAACTTTTCGGGAAAATGGTTAGGACCATAGTTATTTGAACAATTTGTAATGATATATGGCAAGCCATAAGTTTCGCCGTATGCCCTCACAAAGTGATCTGAACTCGCTTTTGAAGCAGCATATGGAGAATTTGGATTATAGGGTGTCTTTTCAGTAAATAAACCTGTCTTACCCAGAGAGCCATATACCTCATCCGTACTTATATGATAAAAACGTCTATTTGATGTTTCTTCTTTCCATACATCTTTGGCGGCATTCAATAAATTAACGGTGCCAAAAATATTAGTTTTTACAAAGGCCAAAGGGTCAGTGATAGATCTATCCACATGTGATTCGGCTGCAAGATGAATTACCCCATCAAAGCGATACTTCTCAAAAATGGTATTGATAAATATACTGTCTAAAATATCTCCTTTGATAAAAAAATAATTGGGCAGGTTCTCAATGTCACTTAGATTTTCAAGATTTCCGGCATAAGTAAGAGCATCGAGGTTGTATATTTTATAATTTGGATAGTTATTTACAAATCTTCGGACAACATGGGAACCAATAAATCCTGCCCCTCCTGTAATTAGCATATTCATAATGATAAGGTTTTCAGTATTGGACTATTATTATTGACTTTTAAATTATATGTTCTTTAATAACATAATCAATTATTAAGTTGAGCAGCTTTTCTATTGATAAATTTGGTAATATCAATCAAAAAGAAAATTGAGATTAAAATAAGAGGAAGCAGAACTATTTTTTTTCCTAATATGGTTTTCTGAGCCTTCTGGTTTTCACCAAAGTATATTATGCTTATAGCATTTTTTTGTTCCTGGAGTTCTATTTTTTTAGTTTCAATGTCGCGAATAAGATTGTTTTTTAATTCAAAGAGTCTTGCAATGTCCAATTGCTTTTCATTATCCAGTATAATTCTTTGGTCTTCCATTTGTCCTTCGGTGCCAGCCATTTTATCAGAATATCTGCTAATTAGTTCATCCATTTGAAGCAATAAGCCCTCGTCTTGCTTTATTCGTGCTTGTGCATTTTCCAGGTTTATTTTGATCAATTCATTATAGTAACTATTGGAGTTAATATATTCCATGACCTTTTGAGAAAATATTTTGCCCTTTTCTGAATCTTTATAATAGAATACAATTCTATAATATATTGAGCTTTTTTTTAAAATTTCATTTCTTATAATATCCTTTACAAGTCCATCAGTCTGAAATTTCTCCAAAAGTTCCAGGTACTCAAGATTGTCATCAGAGTTGCTTTCATCCAAGGTTTCATCTATCATGATCTCATAGTCCTTCAAACTTGAAACCTCTACACCAATTCTACTAAAAAATGATATGTCGTTAGCCCGAATATTCGCCTGAATTTCATTAACCACATCATATAAATAGCCCTTGCTCTCCAAATTCGGTTTTACGATAACCTCTGTTTTAAATTTTTCTTTTACAATTTGATTTAACCCTAAGCCAATTAACACCCCCACCACAGCGAGTCCGAGTAAAATCAGGAAATTCTTTTTGAAATAGAGAAAAATTCTTAAAAACGATCTGAATAACCTATTAAAGCCATTGCCTATCATATTAAATAGCTGCCCTAAATCTATTTCATCATTTGATGAGGTTTCTTTCGGTGTTTGTTGATCTGCCATGTTTAGGAATTAAAAATTTGCTTAAGTATTTTATCTGTGATTAGATAAGTTGGTTTTACCCCAGTTGTCCCAAGGCCTCCTGAGGCCAAAGTACTACCGGATTCCAAAGGATTGTCCGATGCGTAATATGCATATCTTACCTCGACTTCTTCTCTGATGCTTTTACGGATTTTAGCTGCAGCCTGAATGGCTTTCTGATAATGCACCCCTTCCATCTCCAGTCCAATAGCTCGCCAGGTAGATTCGTGAAAAAACCTGAGGATATCCTTATTTTGCAAGGAAGTCCCCAAAACAGTCACCATGGTGCCCTCCAAAACCTTTAATCCGTTACCCTCAAAATCAGCAGCACAAAGCTCATTTTTAAAAGGGTAATTATCCGCCGTTCCTTCAAATATATGTGCAGACGGAATCATTAAATCTCCTTTACCGCCTTCAAGAATGCCTGCTTTCCCCATAATTGAAATTGAAGCTACATCCAAAAAAACGTTTTCACCATTTTCTAAGACATAGGGTTTTAAAAGTTCATCAATTGTTTCATACGCCTGTTCACCAAAGGCATAGTCCATTACAAATATAACAGGTTTTTTATCATCAGGAATATCCTGATTAAGTTCATAGCAACAGGCTTCCTGCCCTAGTTTAGCCATATCAAATATCTGGACATCAATACTGGTTCCTGATTTGTCCTCCAGGGTAATCATTCCATTCCTATTTGCAGCAGCAACTACCTTATTTCTTAAAACAATATTTTTCTCTGAGCTTAGCGCTTCATATATCTCTAAAGACCCGTTTGCGGGAAACTCTTTCTTAAGTGCTTTTCTGGCATACAAAGAATTTACAACACTGTGCATATTAGCACTAATAATATGAATTGGCCTTTTTAATAAATTATGTTTATCCAGGGTTTTTTTTATGGTTTCGGCCCATATTTCACCATGAATATGATGTCCCAGACGTTCCCTTAACATACTGCTAAAAGTTATTACCCTTTTCTCGCCTCCGGTTTCCTCTTCAATTGATAATTTTCCTAACCAGTACAAAATCTTTAAAAATCTTTCTGGTTCTTTCTTTGTTGCGAGTTTTTCATATATTTCTAAAACCTCAACAAATGATCTTCCAAGGATATTAGCCGTATGGATCAATGCTGTTTCTTTCTCCTCTTGCGAAAGTTTGGCTTTGTTTGCAGCCTTCTCCAATTTCTTCCAATCGCGAATAGTCTTATCAGTGTCTTCAATCAGAACCCGTTTACATATCTTATCAGCCTCTATGTATAAAAAAGTAAGGTGCGTAAGTATGTCATAAATATCTGAGCGTCCCCGGGTGATCTCAATATTCATTTGTTCACTATCAATCCGATAGCAATTTCTTCTCCGTTTTGGTGGAATAATCGCCTTAAAATGTGATTTACCATAGCCTTCATCTGAAGTAAGATTAATATACCTGCACTGCTCTATTCCAGATGGTAAACGTTCCAATACATAGATCAACCCGTCAAGTTCTGCCTTATCTTCGGCCAATGAACCATAGATCTCTGGTCTTAAAAGCAACAGTGCATTCCTTAAGGTTTCACCGGAAACACCAGTAGGTTTATAAAAGCCTCTGTTGAATAAATGACGCATGGTAATATACATCCGCTCAATGGCATTTGTAGATTCCTGTGCTCTGGTATTATCCTTAAATTTCTCCATAGACTTTAACAAAATTACATTTTAAATTTATGAATAAATTAGGTCTATGAATTTTAGTGTAAATATGATCTTAAATGCTTTAGGTCTCCATTGAATTCGAAATCATTATTCACTATATAACTGCAACTTATCTGCCACTGATCTATCATTTGAAAGACGTTGAACTTTATTTTGCCCTCCTAATCTTCCAATAGATTTCATATATTCCTGAAATCCCTCTTTTTTGATTGAAGTAACTTTTAAACGTTGAAGTATTTTGCCTTCGATTAGATCAAAATAATAACTGTTCTGTTCCTGTAGTGACGTATCGAGTATTTCAAGAAATTTTTTCATGTCTGCGGGTTTTCGCTCAAATTCAATAAGCCACTCATGGTAAGGCAACTCATTTTCTTCTGGTGTAATTTGAGGCGCTACGGTGAACTCGTTAATAGAAGCATTACAAGCTTGCACCGCCTTTTGCATTGCAACTTCAACCTCTTTTGCAATAACATGTTCTCCAAATGCCGAAATAAAATGCTTGATCCTGCCCGTAACTACTATTTTATATGGCCTGGTTGAAATAAACCTAACGGTATCACCAAGATTGTACCCCCAAAGACCCGCATTGGTGGAAATTATCATCACATAGTTTGTGTTCAATTCTACTTCCCCAATAGTTAGCCGCTTTGGATGCTCTTCAAAAAATTCATCTGCCCTGACAAATTCATAGAAGATACCAGAGTTCAACAATAGCAACATCCCCTCTTCCCTTTGAGAATTCTGATATGCGAAAAACCCTTCGCTAGCAGGAAATAATTCTATACTATCTACCCTTCGGCCTATCAGTTCTTCAAATTTCGCTCTATAAGGTTCATAATTTACCCCTCCATAAATAAAAAGCTTAAAATTTGGGAAGAGCGCACCAATATTCTTGTGGCTCGTGGATTTTAATCTTTCAAAATACATCTGAACCCAGGAAGGTATCCCGGCAATCAGTGTCATGTTTTCATTTATCGTTTCCTCTACTACCTTTTCTACTTTGGTTTCCCAGTCCTCAATGCAATTTGTTTCCCAGCTGGGCAGTCGGTTTTTTTGGAGGTAATTGGGAACATAATGGGCAGAAATACCTGACAATCTTCCCAGTTTAATTCCGTTTTTTTCCTGCAATTCCGGACTTCCCTGAAGAAAAATCCATTTCCCATCTACGAAATCTGCATTTCCTGTTTCATGGATATAATTAAGAATTGCATTCCTTGAGGCCAGAACCTGTTCTTTGATTGATTCAGAAGTAATTGGAATATATTTGGCGCCGGAGGTGGTGCCTGATGTTTTCGCAAAATAAATCGGTTTTCCCGGCCAAAGGACATTTTTTTCACCAGCTACCACTTTCTCTATATATATTCTTAAAGCTTCGTAGTCTCTTATAGGAACTTCATTCACGAAATCTGAGTGGCTGCTAATACGCTCAAAATTATGATCAATACCAAATTTTGTGTTTAAGGCATTCCGAATTAAATAGTGGAAGACTTTTTCCTGACTTTTAACAGGGTCTCTGGCCCATTTGGCTGTTCCCCGGGCTATTTTCCTTGCAAATATTTTGGCTGCCAGCGATTTTAAAGACATGTTTACAAGTTAAAATCGATGTAATCTGTTGGATTTACAGGATTGCCATTGCTCCACAATTCGAAATGCAAATGAGGTCCTGTTGTAAGTTCCCCGGTATTTCCAACCGAGGCAATAACTTCACCGGCCCTCACAAAATCTCCCTGATTCTTATTCAATGAACCATTGTGCTTGTAAACCGAAAGTATGCCATTCTTATGTTCCATAATTATCACATACCCCGTTTCAGCAGTCCATTCAGAAAAAATGACAGTACCAGCAGCAATTGCCTTTACTGGTGTATCTTTGAGCGCAACTATATCAACAGCATAATGTTTGATTTTAGCGTCATATTCCTGAGAAATTGTACCGCTTACCGGCGAAAATAATACAAGACCCTCGTCCCCTTTACTTGTTTCAAAAAGATTGTACTTATCTTCTAAGGCTACTTCTGCCCTGAGAAGAGAATCTTCCCTGATTGGTGAAAGGTCCACAGTTGAAGGATCTATCTTAAATTGTTCAAAAAGAGAATCCCTGTTAATTTGATTGTTTTCAATATCTCCCCGTAAAACCATTCGGATATTACTTAAATACTTATTGGTATAATTTAATGCTGTAACCAGAGAATCCGTTTTATACGTCAGTTCTGTTGCCTGTCTTTTAAGCCTGGTAGAGGAATATCCGGGGATGTATTCCCTTAAAGGTGTAAAAGCAATAAGTAATGTCGTTAATGCAATGAGAGCAATAATAAATAAGGATCCGGTGACAAAAACATTAAGTCTGCTGAGTTTAAAAGAAATTTTTTCCTCAAAAGTACTTTCGTTAAGTATCACTAAGCGATACTTATGCAAAAGCTTTCTGCGAATTTCTTTTCTTTTTTTAACTTTTTTAGCCATAAACCACAAAGATAAGCTTCGAATTGAATTAAGTAGTAAATACCTGTCAAATTTGTACAACTGAAAAACCTAAAGCACCTTCCAATATACGGTTTAGGAACATTTTTTGGCCTTTACAATTTAAAATACATCTTCCCGTTAGTATTAACAGTAATATAATTACTTTTTTAGTACATTTGTAATGCATTAAATTTAAAAATTATGGTATCATTAATTACCTTTTTAGTAATAGGCCCCTGGCAAATAGCCGTGGTTGTTGTACTAGTTCTGCTTTTATTCGGAGGCAAAAAAATACCTGAATTAATGAGAGGTTTGGGAAGTGGGATCAAAGAATTTAAAGATGCTTCAAAAGAAGACGACAAACTAGAGGAGAAAAACGAAAAATAATTAAGTAATTCCCAAGAGTAAAAAAAGCGCCGTTAATGGCGCTTTTTTTATGCGCTGCTAATCAGGAAATAATTTATATTATACCTTTTGTTTTATTTCATAGCGCAAGGTTTTAATGGCTTCAAAGGCCATTTCATAATGTTAATGCAGGCTATTTGTAATACTTTCCATACAGAATATACTTTATATTTCAAACTACATTTTATCGATGAAATACATAAGTTGATCGTACACGACAAAAAACATCTCTTTCACAACAAAAAATAATTCAGGAGCATTAATACATTTAATTTCGACGTTAAAACAATCATATTGGTGAATCTCTGCTTAAACATTCAAAACACCGATTCCATAAGCAGATCATTATATTTCCCAAGCTTCTGAACTGATGAATAAAAAATTAATACGGCTTATTCTCACTATATTATTCCTGACCACAACAGGGGTATATGCGCATTGGAATGATACAAAACATGCAGATATATCTTCAGAGGAACTAACACTTAACAATACTCGCATTAAACTCGTAAAAGATGATGTCAAAACTCCAGGCGTCGATTCTGATCTGGAATTTAAGCGAACGGCCAGGAAATATGGCATCCCAGCCAGATTAGTCAAAGATTTCTCCGGTTTAAATAACGGATACTATATAATAGCCGGTGTCTTTGGTGATCCTGTTAATGCCAATAAACTTGTACAAAAGTTGAGACTTATTCAGCTAAATGCTTCCATCATAAAGCATCCGCTTACTAAACTTAATTATGTTTCCCTGTCACAGCATGAGAATTGGAAAGAAGCAATTAACCTGTGTTACACAGGAATGAATGGGAAATACAAACCTGAAGTTTGGATTATGAATGTTCAGGGAAGTAAAACGGTTAACATCGATAAAATTTCAGACGTTGATCACAGAGCACCGATCCAAAAGACAAACAACAGCTCAGAAGATTTTATTAAAACTGCCAGGGAAAATAAAATCGCTGCCAGGATAGTTCCGGAGTTCAAGGGGCTTAACAATGGGTATTATTTGGTTGCGGGGGTTTTTGGAGATGTCCACAATGTTAAAACTTTTCAGGAAAAACTAAGTAAAAAAAATCTGGATTCCAAAGTTGCGATCCATCCTGTAAGTAATTTAAACTATGTGTATATAAAGGAATTTCAAGATTGGAAAGAGGCCATAAAATCTTACAGGTCAAATCTCAATGGTGACTACAATGATAAATTATGGATCATGAATGTTTCGGATCCAAATGCAGTTTCTGCTTCAGAAGAGTTGGATTTTTTGGAAAAGGAAGAGCATACAATTTCAATTCCCTCAGACAAAATCAATCCGCAATATGGGTATTCCCGCCTGTTTTCAAAATCAAAATTGAATAAAAAAGTTTCCGGCCTAATTACTAATGATAAACTGCTTCAAAAGGCTGATTTATACTTTAGTAAGATGTGGTACGCTGAAGCTGCTGAGTTATACGAGCAGGTTCTGGAGCTTAATCCTAATAATCAATCCTTTGAAATAATAGAAAAAGCGGCGGATTCACACTATTATAATACCAATATGGAGAGGGCTTATTACTGGTATGATAAGCTATATACCAATTACAAAGAGGAGATGTCCTCTGAGAATATCTTTAAATATGCCAGTTCCTCAAAGGGTACCGGTAAGTATGCCAGAGCCAAACGGTTGATGCGCCTTTATGATAAAGAACTGAAAAAAGGAAATAGTCGTGATCTGGAAGATTTAACCAGGGCAACCCCCAATGAAATTCAATTAGACAATATACTAAGTACTGAGGAAAAATACAATATCGCAAATTTGGCTATCAACTCAAAGTATTCAGACTTCTCTCCAATGTTCTACAATGATGATGAGATGGTCTTTACCTCCGCCATGGATTCTTCATTTTTTAATACCCGTCGGTATAAACGAAATAACCAGCCCTATCTAGACCTTTATGTCGCGAAAATAAATATGGAGTCACAGGAGGTTAAAAATGCCATAAAGTTTTCGAAAAAGATAAATACCAAATACCATGAAGCAGCCGTAACATTCTCGCCCGACAATAAAACCATGTATTTTACCCGGAATAATTACGGTAAGAAATTAAAGCGTGATAAAAACGGCAATAATAATCTGAAAATATACATGTCAGAGAAAATAGATGGTGAATGGACAGAAGGAAAGGAGCTTCCATTTAATAGCGATGATTACTCAACCGGCCATCCTGCCTTGAGCCCGGATGGAAAACAATTGTATTTTGTTTCAGATATGCCCGGAAGCATTGGTATGACTGATATTTTTGTAGTAGATGTGTATAGTGACGGCTCATTTTCCGAACCAAAAAACCTTGGCCCGGAAATAAACACCGAAAGAAGGGAAATGTTTCCCTTTATCAATGAAAAGAAGCTCTACTTTTCTTCCGATGGACATGTAGGCATGGGCGGGCTTGACATATACGAAGTGTCCTATGATGATGAAGCGGGTTTTCTGGAAGTAAGAAATGTTGGCCAACCCGTAAATAGCAATAAAGACGACTTCTCCTATATTGTAAATGAAACAACCCAAAAAGGTTTTTTTGCATCAAACAGAAGGGGTGGTAAAGGGGATGACGATATTTATTCATTTCAAAAATTAATGCCTGAAGAGGCAAACGAAAATGCTATCGCCGGTGTTGTTACTGAATTAGTGACAGGAGAAGTAATGCCTGAAGCGTTGGTAATGCTATTAGATGAAAACAATATTAAGCTAAAAGAAGTGGTTACGGGAGAAGATGGAAGTTTTGTGTTCGAAGATCTTGAAAGCTCTACAAAATATATTTTAAAGACCGCTAAAGATGCCTATTTCATAGATGAGCAATCTGTGCTTACCAGGGAAAATGAATTAGTTCAGGCCGAGGTGTCAATGAAAAAATTAAAGGAACTGATTGTAATAGAAGATGGTATTAAAAAGCTGAAAATAGATATGATCTTCTTTGATTTTGACAGGTTTTATATCAGAAAAGATGCCGCTAATGAACTGGATAAGCTGGTGGAAGTGATGAATGAATACAAAACGATGGTTATTAAAATTGAGTCTCATACTGATTCCAGAGGAAAAAGGGCTTATAATAAATACTTATCAGATAAAAGGGCTAAATCAACACGGGAATATCTGATATCTCAGGGTATCTCTCCGGATCGCATAGAAAGTGCGATAGGATATGGCGAAGAAAGATTGCTTAATGAATGCGATGGCACAGTTAGATGTAGTTCTGCAAAACATCAGCTCAACAGACGTTCCGAGTTTATAATTGTGAAGATGTAAATAAAGAATTAAGTGAACCGCATTTAAAAATGATATTCGTTTTTTTGAAAATTTATGATGTTTTTTAAAAATTTTCATTAGTCCATTGATTTTCACCACCCTAGATGACATTTTCACAACAAAGACCCGGCTGAAAATACGTATTAAAAAGATTTTTAGTTATTAACTTAATGTCTTTAATCTAAAAACCCAGCCCTATGAAACATATTTTACTTATTAAAGAAATCTATCTTGAAGCCTTTAAAAATATTGGCCATGTACTCATAAAAAATTATTTCAAAGCATTTTCGTGGTTTTGTTTTGCCTCTTTTATCATTGTGCTTTATGCATTTTTGTTCAGGGTAGCCACCGGATTTGCATTTGATTAATACCAAGCAACCTAAATCCTTAAAAGCGCCTCTAACAGGGCGCTTTTTTCTTTGCTATAGGTTCATATCCTTCTCTTCCTTCTAGACTCCGCCCTCCGTGCATTTAAACGCCTATTTCAGGCCTTTCAAAGATGTTGGAAAAAAGACGCGTTCCTACGCCAAATATTTATGCTCTTCACCCGATTTTTATATCATATTAAATCCATAAAAAGATATTTGTACCAAAGAACTTCAAAAAATACACTAGATGGAAAAAATATTACTTTTTAAAGAGCTATACCTGGAAGCTTTCAGAAATTGGACGAACATTTTTTTAAATAAATATTTCAAAGTGTTTTCCTGGTTTTGCTTTGCTTTACTGCTTATTACCATATATGCTTTTATATTTAGAGTGTCTACCGGTTTTGCTTTTGACTAATTCATAAAACATTATATACTTAAAAAGGCCCTGAAGATTAATCTTCAGGGCCTTTTTTTATATAGCTATTATTAAAACCTAATTAATTTTCACAGTTTTCAGAATGGCTTCAAGTTCAAACATATAGTCCCTTTTGTTGGTCGCAGGAGCAAATGTAAAACCCTCAAGGATCAATTTTCTGTTATTAGACTTGTCATTTATAATATAAGTCAAAAAAGGCCCGGCCATGGGATAATTTTGAATTTCCCAGATGCCTCTGGCCTCAGCAGCCTTCAAACCCGAAATCTCAGCCGGAAACACATAAGGGGCAAATGCCTTTTCGGTAACCATATAGGTGGTTTTATTAGGTATATCGGGCCCTGGGATATACTTTTTCCCAATTGAATCTCTCATCTTTACAATATCTCCAACAAAAGTGGAATCATTTTCAAAACTGTCCCAGGGCATAGTGTAAACAATTATATTCATGGTGCCTTTGGGAATCTCCCGGTCTATCCAAACAAAATTATCTTCCTCTTTTCCCACCTTATAAATTGATGGAAGCCTAAGAGATATGCCAAATTTAGATTGCAGAATGGTGTCTTTATTCAAGGAGCGCAAAAACCTTTTTTGTGCTTCTTCCATTTCTGTGCTTTTGAATGATGCAATGATTTTATCTGCAGTGGCATCCAGGTTTGTAATGAGTTCTTCTTCTGTTTTTCCCTTTATTACCCCTACCTTTTGAGGAGTTGCATATAAATCCGTCTTTATGTGTGCCAAATCCAGGGTGTCTAAACTCACATATAAAACAGAACGTCTATGCCTGGTCATCCCCGTAAATACTTTAAGGGGCATGTGCTCAATAGAAAATTGGGGTTCGTTCCAGGTAAGTCCTACTATGGGTGCGGCAAAATGCTCTCTAACTTTATCTCCAACTTTACCTTCCCAAAGCTCATTGTCCATGACAACGGCCAGCGAATTAATGGCGCCTACAGAAACAGGCTTATATGTTTTTTTATTATTGTCATTACAGGAAAGTAAAATAAATACAGCTAAAAATAGCGATCCAAAGTATTTCATATATTTTATTTTAGGATGAACAATCACACAATTTCAATTTTGTGCCCGGCTTAAGATTGTTACCACTAATACCATTCCATTGTCTCAAATTTTCAATAGTAATTCCAGGATATTTTCTGGAAATAGTCCATAATGAATCTCCTTCTTTTACAGTATGGATTTTGAAGTTCCCAGAAACAATGACTTCGGAAGAAGATTTTACAGGTGTCGTTTTACCGGATGAAACAACCGTTACTGGTTTCCTCGGAAATATCGTGAGGCGTTGACCAATTCTTAAATCATTACTTCTAAGGCCATTCCATTGTTTAATTTGACTAACGCCAACACCGTATCGTTCTGCAATCTTACCCAGATAGTCACCGCTTCTAACCTTGTATCTAATTCTTTCTTCTGCTGTAACCAGCTCCGGCAAAGTGCTTTCCCTGCTTTTGTTCTCTTCTTCCGTGAATGCATAAATAGCCTCCTCATTGGCTACAAATTTACCAATGGCATCCTTCGGCAGACGCAAGGTATATTCCTTGCCTTTAATTTTCGGAATAATATCTAATTTGTAAGAAGGGTTAAGAACTTTTAACTCTTCATTGCTTACACCAACAAGTTTTGAAATTTGGTCAAATGTTATAAGCTTTCTAACATGTACCGTATCAGTTTCAAAATAAGGGCGTTCAACCTTGCTTAACTCAATTCCATGCTCATCCGCATATTCGAATAAATACATCGTGGCCAAAAATGCTGGCACATAGCCTGCCGTTTCTCGTGGCAGATTTCTTCTAATATTCCAATAATTTGTATATCCACCGGATCTTCTAATAGCCTTATTTACGTTTCCGGGTCCTG
>JAHEBI010000252.1 GCA_024642325.1 Eudoraea sp.
GGGCGTTTAAAGGTAACCGAGGTAGCAACTGGAGATATTTGTGCTATTGTTGGACTGGAAGGTTTTGAAATAGGAGATACAATTGCCGATCTTGAAAACCCTGAAGGACTTAAGACTATTGCCATAGATGAACCAACGATGAGTATGTTGTTCACTATTAACGACAGCCCGTTTTTTGGAAAAGATGGCAAATACGTTACTTCAAGACATATCAAGGAAAGGTTAGAGAAAGAATTGGAAAAGAACCTGGCATTGCGTATGGAAGATACGGATAGCGCAGATAAGTTTATGATTTTTGGAAGAGGTGTTCTGCATTTATCGGTTCTTATTGAAACTATGCGAAGAGAAGGATATAAACTTCAGATAGGTCAGCCTCAGGTTATTATCCGGACAATAGACGGGGTAAAGTGTGAGCCGGTAGAACAGTTGACTATAGATTTGCCGGAAGAAGTATCTGGAAAAGCAGTGGAAATGGTTTCTATTCGTAAGGGAGAAATGGTAAGCATGGAAGCAAAAGGCGATAGAATGATATGTGAATTCCTTATCCCTTCACGTGGTATCATTGGATTGCGAAATCAACTCTTAACCGCTACGGCAGGTGAGGCCATTATGGCTCATCGCTTTTTGGAATATCAACCGATGAAAGGAGATGTCCCACAAAGACAAAATGGTTCACTGGTTTCTATGGAAAATGGGAAGGCGATTCCATATTCAATTGATAAATTACAGGAAAGAGGACGATTTTTTGTTGATCCGGGTGAGGATATATATGAAGGTCAGGTTATTGGTGAGAATAGCAGAGGTGATGATATGACTATAAATATTACCAAAACCAAGAAACTTTCTAATGTACGTTCTTCAGGTGCGGATGATAAGGCAAGAATAGTTCCTGCTATCAAATTTTCCCTGGAGGAAGCCCTGGAATATATTCAAAAAGATGAATATGTGGAGGTTACACCAAAACACTTACGCTTGCGTAAAATCTACCTGAAAGAAGTAGACCGAAAAAGGAATAAGCTTTCCTAATTTAGTATAGTAAGACCGGCCTAATCTCTTGGAGCCTCGTGCAATGCGGCGGCGGCAGCACCAACGATGCCAGCCTGGTTTCTTAATTCTGCGGGAATTACCGGAGTTTCAATAGTGATATAATCCTTATATTCCTTAAAATCTTTTGAGGTTCCTCCACCTAAAATAATGTAGTCGGGCGATATTAGAAGTTCCACATATTCCAGGAAAACATTAAAACGTTTACCCCACTGTTTATAACTAAGGCCTTCGTTTTCTTTTGCCGATGCCGCTGCCCAGAGTTCAATTTTTTTATGTTTTTTGTAGGGAATCTGCCCCAGTTCAAAATTGGGGATTAATTCACCATTAAAAAATACTCCGCTGCCTAAACCGGTGCCTATTGTAATCATTACTACCAAACCTTCCTTCCCTCTGCCTATACCGTAATTCATGGTTGCATATCCTGCAGCATCTGCGTCATTGATAACGGTTACGGGAAGTCCGGTTGCCTCGCTGAATAATTCCCGCACATTTAGATTCAACCATTTTTTATGTAAATTACCCTTTGATTTGCATATACCATGCCTGATAATTGTAGGGAATCCAACACCTACAGGACCTTTATGGTTAAAGTGTTCAACGATCATTTTAACTACTTCCGCCATTTCATTTGGTTTTCTGGAAGGAGGGGTAGGAATACGGTAACGTTCAGTGAGCATTTCTCCTGTTAAGGAGTTCACTAACGCACCTTTTATTCCCGAACCACCAATATCAATTCCGAGTACAACCATCTTCAATTTTTAAATTAGTATGCTGGTTAAAATAATTGGGTCCAAAAGTAACAAAAAACTTCTTGCCTGTTTAGGTTTTTAATTCAGTTCTCTTTCTTAGTAAAAAAATCAATAACAGGTAAGTCCACTTCACAAACCATTTCCGAAATTTCAGAATCTGGGCACAACTCCCTGTAAATAGGATTAGATATACCAGTCCATGGAGCCGGCAATTTTAAGAGGTTTTCTCCTATGCCCTAAAATACTTATGTCTTGCCAGAGGTCTTTTTGTTAAGCATGCTATATATGAAGAAGCTTATACTCAAGCCCAATATGATATAAGTAAGTATCAGAAATAACTGTGAATGCGAAATTATATTTAAAAAAGGGAGTAATAGTATTGGCGACAAAAACTGACCCATAAACCAAAATGTTGTCAATCTGCCAATTTCCTGCCCACGGATTTGTTCAGGGGCCAATTGCATGACCCAAACATTTGCATTTGGAATCATTAAACCCATACCTAAACCTGAAAGTAACATGCCTATCATAACCATACCATATGATCCCCCATAGGAAATACTGGCAAAGGCCAGGGCCATTAATAAATAACCAATACCAAACACCTGCTGAAAGCTCAATTTGTCTTTAATCTTTGAAAACGAAAGGGAGGAAATAACGGAGAAAAAAGTAGTTGAGGCTATTGCAATACCAATTAAAGTGTTTTTTTCAATACCGATTGACTTTAAATAGAACGGTATCTGTACCGGGATTATAAAAAACAGAATCCACATGATCATCACATTTACAAAAACCAGCCAAATAACATTAGGTGATTTTACAGAAGCATCCTTGTTTTTTACAACATGCAATGTCTTTGGTTCTTTTAGATATAAACTGGTCATTGGCAAAATTAGCAGGGGAAATAAATAGAGTAAAAAAGGTACCCGCCATGATATATCTGCCAGGACACCTCCAAGAGTAACGAACAAAATACCCCCCAAAGACATTACCGCTATTTGTAAGCCGGCAAACTTTTGCCTGGATTTACCCTGATAATAATCTGCTATGAGGGTAGTGGCAATAGTCATGGTGATTCCAACACAAATACCCAGCAAAGCCCTTCCGGCCAGGATAAGATAAATGTTATCCAGCCAATAACCGGTGCTACCTGCAATAGCATAGATTATTAGGGCGGCATTTAAAAGTCGCAACCTTCCAAATTTATCAATGAACTTCCCTGCGATTATGGCAGTTAAAGCGATAAAAAGAGCGGGAAACGAAAGCGTAAGCTTTACCAGGTTTTCCGCGTTAGGCAATGTTGAAAACGTCTTTGTCATATCTGGCAATGAAGCAGATATGGTAATCATAGACATGATGGTAAGGCTACTTACCAGTAAAAGGGCAACTTTTACCTGCCAGCTTTCTGTATTCATAATGGATGGTGTTAAAAGAAACCCCTGGTGGTTGGAGCCGCCGGGGGCATTTGTAATAGTTGGTTTGTTTTCAGAACTGGTTTTAAACCATTTCCCCTTTCATGAGTTTAGGGAGCATTGCTTTAAAGTTCTCCTTTTTATTTAAATGAGGAAGGGGTTCAGCAGGCTCTTCTACACCCAGAAATTTACATAGCGGTGCCCATCCGTCCCTTACATCATAAACCAATAGTTTGTCTGCAGGTACATTGGCTTTTACTTCTGCTATATGATCTTCCCAGAATTTTTTAGCAAATTCTTTATCTCCAAACTTTCCCTGCAGTCTTTCGGCAAAAAAGACCTTCTTGAACCATTTAATGCATTTAACTACATTCCGTGCCCTTGCGCTGAAAAGCAATTTCCCTATCATCTTTATCTTCTCACCAGGCGTTTGTGGCCCGGCTCTGAATACTGTGCTGTCCACACTTTTGTACCAGGCTTCAAAATCCCTTACGGTCAGGATAACTTTGGCATCAGGGTACTGCTTCATGTGTTCCTTGTACCACGGGTAGCCGGGAAAATCCACTGTACCGTCATAACCTTTGTAAAGGGCATCCCAGTCAGTATCACCGGTTTCATCCAGGGTCTTCCAATAATGAAGTTTTTCCGGATTTACCAGCAACTCTTTCATGTGGTATACGTGTTTATAACCCAATTGTTCCAGGCTTTGTTTTAATGTGTTTGTGCCGGTCCGTGGTAATCCGGCTCCTATAACTTTAATTGACATTTGTTTATAGTTTTTATGTTAGTTAATAATTGATTTATAATTTAGTGTACACTATCCTGTTGTACAGGAGGTGGCGGCATTTTAAAGATAAAGGGTTCTGGTTGCGGTGAAACTGGCGACAGTTTTTTCCCTGCAAAGGCCGGATAATCTGCATCATAATGTGTGGCTCTGAATTGCTGAAATGGAATATAAGGGGCGGCCACATTCCCGTCAGGCAATCTATACTGGAAGTTGAAAGGGTTCCAATATTCCCATACGATCTCATTTTCCGGGGTTAATTCAAACATTCGTCCTCTAAAACCGGAGGTGACAAACGTATTGCCGTTTTTCATTCGGTGCGCTCCTGATTGAATTGCAGAATAAAATGAATACTTGTCCGGTGCTGTATATGACCAATTTGGGTCTTTAGGACCCATAGGTTCGGATTCGGGGAGTAAATAGGATCCATCCTCATTGGTTTGAGGTACAACTTCATAAACAGCGCTGTAATTGCCAAAATCTGCAATAGAGATCTCCGGATCAGGCGATTTTGCTGCAAACATCGCGGCTATAAGTCCAGGGTAATTATTAGCTGAGTTTAGAATATCATTATTAAAGACCA
>JAHEBI010000253.1 GCA_024642325.1 Eudoraea sp.
CTTTTATTTCGTGTTTTTTAACATCTGAAACAGAGGAGGGGTCAGACGCATGCCATGCCATATCCAGAAATCCCAAACTCAGTTGTCGTAAGGTAGCCATCCCCTCCTGAAATGTTGCAGATTCCCTGATACCTTCAATTAATGACATCGGAATGGGTTCTTCCGTCTCATAATGCCTTGCAAATATTTCAAGGGCTTCCTTCTCATAACACCAGTTTTCCAGTATCTGGCTGGGTAATTCTACAAAATCCCAATATACCGAAGTGCCGGATAAGCTGGGATATGTTGTATTTGCCAAAATTCCGTGGAGAGCATGGCCAAACTCATGAAATAGCGTAGTAACTTCATTAAAGGTTAACAGCGACGGTTTATTCTCAGTAGGTTTGGTGAAATTGCAAACAATGGAAATCTGTGGTCTTTCATTTCTATTATTTAAAGTGTACTGAGGTTTGAATGAAGTCATCCAGGCACCGACACGTTTCCCTTCCCTGGGATGAAAGTCGGCATAAAACAGGGATACAAATTTATGGTCCTCATCATAAATTCTAAATGTCTTAACTTCAGGGTGATACTTGTCCACATCAAATACCTCTTCAAACCGCAATCTATATAGCCTTTCAGTTATTATAAATACCCCTTCAATAACATTTTCCAGCTTAAAATACGGTTTAAGTTTCTCATCGTCCAGGCTAAAGCGTTTTTGCTTTAATTTTTCAGAGTAATAAGAACCATCCCAGGATTGCAGTTGTTCAATCGCGTCTAATTCTTTTGCAAACTCAGATAGTTCTATAAATTCTATTTGGGCAGCAGGTTTTGCCTTTGCCAGCAATTCCTTTAAAAAAGCATCTACTTTTTCAGGGGTTTCAGCCATTCTCTCTTCTAATATGAAATGGGCATGTGTTTTATAGCCCAGCAAGTTGGCTCTTTGGTGTCGCAAATTAGCAATTTGCAAAACATTGTCTTTATTGTCCAGGTCATCATCGTGAAACCCTTTGCTCCCAAATGCTATTGCCAGTTCTTTTCTGAGTTCCCTATTACGGGCATATTTCATGAAGGGAATATAACTCGGATAGTCAAGGGTTATAAGCCAGCCAATTTTTCCTTTGGATTTTGCTAACTGCCCCGCTGCTTCTTTGGCCCCTTCAGGAAGTCCTTCAAGGTCCTCCTCTTTGGTAAGGTGCATTTCATATTTATTGGTCTCTTTTAAAAGGTTTTCGCCGAATTTTAATTTTAATGTTGCAAGCCGGGTATCAATCTCCCTAAGGCGTTTTTTTTGCTCATCATTAAGGTTAGCACCATTTCTGCTAAAATTCTTATACTTTTCATCGAGCATAGTTTGTTGCTCAGCTGTTAGTTGGTATTTCGCTTTATTATCAAAGACCTTTTTGACTCTTTGGAACAATTTTTCATTTAAGGTAATATCATTGCCAAATTCTGACAGCAAAGGCGATATTTCCTGTGCAATCTTCTGTATGGTATCATTTGTTTCTGCAGAGTTAAGGTTAAAAAACAGACTGCTAATACGATCCAAATGTTGTCCTGAGAATTCCAGTGCCTCAATAGTATTCTTGAAAGAAGGTTCTTCTTTAGAATTAGTTATATCATCAATTTCTTTGCGGGCATTTTCCATGGCTTGTTTAAAGGCCGGCATAAAATGTTCATTTTTAATACTGGAAAACGGTATGGTATCAAATGGGGTTAATAATGGATTCATATAAAGTCCAATGTTTTTAATTTGTTTAATAAGAGGATTTGATTTACTGAAGGCAATAATACTTAAATTCCCTACTTATGTTTATTTATTTCCTGAGCTCCTTTAAGAACTTTGTCTTTAAGTCCTTCTTTGTATAAAATAATTTTGTCCATTACACACTTGTCATTACTCCCTATTATCTGTGCGGCAAGTATGCCTGCATTTTTAGCGCCGTTAAGGGCAACAGTTGCAACCGGAACACCACCGGGCATTTGCAATATAGACAAAACCGAATCCCACCCGTCTATAGAGTTACTACTTTTAACCGGCACCCCTATTATCGGGAGGGGAGAAAGTGAGGCAACCATTCCGGGTAAATGAGCAGCGCCACCGGCCCCTGCTATGATAACAGAATAGCCATTTTTATGGGCCTGTTTGCTAAATTCATATAATTTATCCGGCGTTCTGTGAGCAGATACAACGTCAACATCTACTTCTATATCAAAACCCTTTAAAATATCAATGGCTTCCTGCATTATAGGAAGGTCACTTAAACTTCCCATGATAACTGCTACTTTGCTCATTTTATTATTATTTGCTGATTACTTTAATCGTTTTCTTTACTTTTTCGGCTATTATGCGAGCCTCATTTATATCTTTATGTATAATTGTTACATGCCCCATTTTCCGAAATGGCCGTGTTTCCTTTTTACCATAAATATGGGGTGTCACACCGCTTAGTTTAAAAATCTCCTCAATATTTTGATAAACTACTTCTCCTGTATATCCTTCTTCACCAACCAAATTTACCATAACACCGGCTAACTTACTATCCGCACAGCCAAGGGGAAAGCCAAGGATCGCCCTAAGGTGCTGTTCAAACTGGTTTGTATAGCTGGCCTCAATACTATAATGACCGCTGTTGTGTGGTCTTGGAGCTACCTCATTCACTAAAATCTCATCCTCTGCGGTCTGGAACATTTCAACGGCCAGAAGGCCTATGTGTTGCAATTTTTCGGATAACTGTAAGGCAATTTCCCTGGCCTTAATGGCAACTTTAGTATCGATTCTGGCAGGGCACAGTACGTATTCGACCTGATTAGCCTCCGGATGAAATTCCATTTCCACAACGGGATAGGTGATTACTTCTCCCTGAACATTTCTCGATACAATAACAGCGAGCTCATTTTTAAATGGGATCAGACTTTCAGCAATACATTCTACATTAGGGAGATTATCAAGATCTTTTAGGGAACGTACAATTTTCACACCTTGTCCGTCATACCCAAATTGGGCGCTTTTCCATACAAAAGGGAATGCAATGCCCCCGTGTGCGACACTATCTTTAATTTCACTTGTATATGCGAATCTGGAAAAAGGTGCCGTGGGAATTTGATGGTCAATATAGAATAACTTCTGTTTGGCCTTATTTTGTATAGTTCGAAGGACTCTCGTGGAAGGATAAACCTTTTTTCCTATATTTTCTAACTTTTCAAGAGCATCTATGTTTACATTTTCAATTTCAATGGTAAGTAAATCCACGTCCTTTCCAAAATTGTAAACGGTATCAAAATCCATCAAATGGCCCTGAACAAATTCGTTGCAGGCTATCCTGCAAGGTGCCTCAGCCGAAGGATCCATAACTTTGGTATAAATATCAAACTTCCTTGTTTCGTACAAGAGCATTTTACCAAGCTGACCTCCTCCAAGAATACCAAGCTTAAAATCAGAAGAAAAAATATTCATTAACTTATACTTTCCTGGGTGAATAAGATTGTTTTGACTGGCTACAAAAATACATCTAAATGTTAGATTCTGGGGTTCTAAGCCTAAAAAAGAGAAAGCAAAATGCTATCTTTGCCATCCTATAAAACCGATACCATTGATAAAGTTGCATGACAAATTATTTGAGCCATTTCTGAAAGAAGAAGAAATACAACATGCAATAAGGAGAATTGCTGCTGAAATTGCTGAGGATTATAAAGATGAGGTGCCCATATTTGTAGGCGTACTTAACGGGGCCTTTATGTTTATTTCTGATTTACTGAAATATTATCCCTATCCTTGTGAGGTTTCATTTGTAAAGTTAGCTTCCTACCGGGGCCTTATTTCCACCGGAATTGTGGAAACACTCTTAGACCTTCCTGAAAATATAGAGGGAAGAAGTGTGGTAATCGTGGAAGACATTATTGATACAGGGAGGACTTTACAGGAATTAGTTCATTTGTTTTCAAAGACTAATGTGAAGGACTTTAAAATAGCCAGCCTTTTTTTTAAGCACGAAATATATAACGGAGAATACCCCATTGACTATATTGGTATAGAAATCCCAAATAAGTTTATTGTGGGCTACGGTTTGGATTATAAAGAGCAGGGCAGAAATTTAAGAGATGTACATCAACTATACCAAAGCCATATGATTAATCTTGTACTTTTTGGAAAACCCGGCGCAGGCAAGGGAACACAAGCCGCTTTTTTAAAAGATCAGTATAATCTAAAACATATTTCCACAGGAGATGTTTTTAGATATAATATCAAGAACAAAACCGCTCTCGGGAAATTAGCACAAACCTACATTGATAAGGGCGATCTCGTCCCTGATGAGGTTACCATTAAAATGTTAAGGGATGAAGTTGAAGAACATCCGGAAGCCAATGGATTTATTTTTGATGGTTTTCCCAGAACCGTTGCCCAGGCAAAAGCATTGGATAACTTAATGGAGTCAAAGGAAATGCGAATTGATGCCACTATTGCCCTGGAGGCCAATGATGAAGTACTTATCCAACGCCTATTGGAAAGAGGTAAAATAAGTGGCAGGACAGATGATCAGGACGAGGCTAAGATCAGAAATCGTTTTGAAGAATACAACCAAAAAACATCT
>JAHEBI010000254.1:0-857 GCA_024642325.1 Eudoraea sp.
GAGATAGCGGCTAAACTTTTAATATTCAATGTTTAACAAGATATGCTATGAGTTTTTGAAGTGCCTTCCCTCTGTGGCTTATTTGGTTTTTAATTTCCAAAGGCAATTGCGCGAAAGTTTGGTCATAGCCCTTTGGGATGAAGATTGGATCGTACCCAAAACCTTCAGTACCATATTTTTCTTTGGTTATCACACCTTCAATAACACCTTCGAATAATATTCTTTCCTTATTTAAATTTAAGGCTATAACCGTTTTAAATCTTGCAGTGGGTGTACTGATATTCTTTAACTCATTCAAAACTTTTTCCATGTTTTTGTCTGAATCCCTTTCTTCACCAGCAAACCTGGCGGAATGGACCCCGGGAGCCCCATTCAGTGCATCTATAATAAGCCCTGTATCATCTGCAAAACATGATATTCCATAGCGCTCAGTAATGTAGTCCGCTTTTAATTGTGCATTAGCTTCCAATGTTGATTCGGTTTCCGGGATATCTTCATGGCAGCCAAGATCTTCCAAGGAGATAAGACGGATATCTTTAGGAAGTAAAAGACGTACTTCTTTTAATTTATTTGCATTGTGCGTGGCAAAAACAAGATCCATAAGTCAAAGGAATTCACAAAATAAGATTCATCATGCTAAAAATAGTAATTTTAATTAGCACTATTTTTGTATTATGAAGCTTAAAACACCACCAGTATTTGTTTTTTTAATATTTGGATTCCTCATGTATTTATTAGCTGAATTTTTACCTGTGGGATATTTTGAATTTTTTGGCAGAAAATTCCTGATCAAGGCATTGCTGTTTTTGGCGGTTGTAATTAGTAGTATCGCCTTAGTTCAGTTTTACCTTGCCGGG
>JAHEBI010000254.1:867-4574 GCA_024642325.1 Eudoraea sp.
TATTTAGGCCTGTTACTAATATTATTAGCCTGGGGGCTCTGGTTGGGCAACGCATTCAATGTTCTATTGGCTGCGGGGTATGTGTCTTACATGAATGCATTCCAGATTCAACCCGAAGAATCGTCTCTTGCTATTTTGTTTGGTAAGGAATATCAACACTATTGTATAAAGGTAAGAAGGTGGTTTTGAGCCAATAAACAGTACTTTCAAAAGACATGGTGAACATTAGCTATATAACTTATAATGTAAAAAATTAGCATATTTGTTAATATATTTATATATTAGCGTTTAAGCTTATAAAAAATGATTGCAGTTTTAACAGGAGATATTATCAATTCGGCGGGCCACAAGACATCTGAATGGATGCCTCTTTTAAAGAATTTCTTGCAGAAATTAGGGGATTCGCCCGGGGTTTGGGAAATATATAGAGGAGATGAATTTCAAATACGGGTAGCGCCTTCAAAAGCAATGGAAGTGGCTATACAAATAAAGGCCCTGATCAAAACTATTAAGAACCTCGATGTGAGAATCGGGATTGGAGTGGGTGATGAGGATTTTAGAGGTATTGGGGTAAGTGAATCCAATGGTTCTGCCTATCAAAGGTCGGGCAGAACCTTAAGTCTGATAAAGGAAAGGAAAATAAACCTGGCTATTGCAACCGGCGATCCGCAACTGGACGATACGCTTAATTTAATATTGAAATTAGGACTGGACTTCATGGATGCCTGGAGCGTGGTGTCTGCCGAAATCATTGTAATGGCTCTTGAAAATCCGGGAACCTCGCAAAAAGAAGTCGCACAACAACTTCAAATACAGCAATCTGCGGTAAGTCAGAGACAAAAAAGGGCCCGATTAGACCTGGTAAAAGATGTATTGAATTATTACAATAAAACCTTAAAAAACCCCCGCCCATGATCCTTTTTACAAAACTTTTCCTGGCTCATATAATTGGAGATTTTTTATTACAGCCAAAGAGGTGGGTGATTCAGAAGGAAAAAAAGAAAATAGCTTCCGGATTTCTATACCTCCATATCCTTATTCATTTTTTGATCATCATTCTGTTGCTATGGGATTTTAATTATTGGAAAATAGCTTTGGTTATTGCACTCTCTCACTACGTCATCGATTTATTTAAAATTTATATAACCCCTTTATTTAAAAACAAGAGTATTCCTTTTTTTATAGACCAATTTCTGCATATGGCAGTCTTGTACATATGCGGCTATTACGGTAATGTTTTAGGGCACACCGTTTCTTTAATACAACAGATAAACTGGCCCCTCTTAACCGCTATAGTCTTCGTGACCTATCCTGCAGCTATACTAGTGAGTATTCTTTTGGAAGGAATGTCCAATCAGATAAATCTGGATCATAAATCGCTTCCTAATGCAGGCAAATACATTGGTATAATTGAGCGCTTGTTTGTTCTGACATTTATTATCATGGGCAGATGGGAAGCAATAGGGCTGCTTATAACCGCCAAATCAGTATTTCGTTTTAACGATTTGAAAGAAAGCAACAACAGAAAATTAACCGAATATATATTAATTGGCACTTTAATAAGCTTCGGAATAGCTATTCTGACAGGTATCATCTATAATTACTAAATAACTGATTTATGAAAACAATATGGGTTTGCATGCTATTTTTATTAACCCTTGCATGTGGAGGGCGTAATGCCAAAAATGAAGGTAAGCAACTTCCTGAGAAAGAAAGCCGAATATGGTCTGTTGAGAAGGCCTGGGATTGGTATGACCAACAACCCTGGTATGTAGGCACTAATTTTAACCCGAGCACATCCATAAATCAACTTGAGTTTTGGCAGGAAGCAACCTTTGACCCTGAAACCATTGACAGGGAATTAAAATGGTCTGCAGATCTGGGTATGAATCTTCATCGCGTATATCTTCATAATTTACTTTGGGAACAAGATTCTACTGGGTTTTTAAAACGTTTGGATATTTATCTCGATTTGGCGCAAAAGCATCATGTCAAAACCATGTTCGTATTACTGGACGATGTTTGGCATCCGATCCCGAAACTGGGAATCCAACCAGAACCTGTTCCGCATGTACACAACTCCGGATGGGTGCAGGCTCCCGGGGCCCCAATCCTGGGAGATTCAACTCGTCATCACGAATTGGAGCCCTACATTAAAGGCGTAGTGGGGCATTTTGGCAATGATGACAGGGTATTGTTATGGGATGTCTATAATGAACCCGATAATGTTGCAGGGCAACCTGGTAGAAGTAAGCTTGAAGTAGAGAATAAACATATATTTTCGCTTAAGCTCTTAACTAAAGTGATGAGATGGGCAAGAGAGGTAAATCCCAGTCAGCCATTAACCACCGGGATTTGGAAGGGGAATATTGCTCATTGGGGCACTCCCGACAGTCTGCCACCACTAGATCGTTATATGATTTTGAACTCCGATGTGATTTCCTTTCATGCTTATGATGGAAATTTGGAAAATATAAAGCTAAAAATCGCAGAACTTAAAAAATATAACAGGCCACTATTTTGCTCCGAATATCTGGCGAGAGGGGTCGGTAATACTTTTCAAAATGTGCTTCCAATTTTAAAAAAGGAAAAAATTGCAGCTATCAACTGGGGATTTGTATCGGGTAAAACTAATACCATATATCCCTGGAAAAGCTGGGATTCCACATTTACTTCCGAACCCAAAATCTGGCATCATGATATTCTCAGGCAGGACGGCACACCATATTCCATAGAAGAAATAAAATATATCAAAGAACTGACAGGTCATTTGCCATAATCCGGACCGTTGCCATTCAATTATCACCAACTGGCCTTCCAGGTATTCTCAACTTTTTCGGGTACTTGTTTGCTTTAAGGTTCTCATTGGGGAAGTTATTAAAATTGATAATTTGGATATCTGATTTATACAGCAGTTAGGACTTAATATCAGCAATGGAATTCAGGGATAAATGCATTATCTCCATTTTTACATCACGATTTCCTAAAGCATCAAATTAATTTATAATTTTACGGCCTAACTTTTAAAAAGGATGACTGAAGTGGGACGTAAGTATGTATTTGACTTTGATAGTACCTTAACCCGTGTAGAGGCCCTGGATGTACTTGCGGAAATGACCCTGCATGGCAAGTCGAACCGTGAAGATGTCATTAAGGAAATACAGGAAATAACCAATCTTGGAATTGATGGGGATATTTCTTTTACAGAATCCCTGGAAAGAAGAATTAAACTCCTGAAAGCGAATAAGAAGCATTTAAATCCTTTGGTGGATGAGCTGCGCCAAAAAATTTCTAAATCTATTGCCGCCAACAAAGAATTTTTTGAAAAATTTTCAAAAGACATTTATGTAATTTCCTGTGGGTTTAAAGAATTTATAGACCCTATTGTGAAAGAATACAATATTCCGTCTGAAAGGGTATACGCGAATACATTTAAATTTGATGAGAACGAAAACATTATAGGTTTTGATGAAAAAAATGTACTCGCTTCGCATAATGGTAAAATTGAATGTTTAAAACAGCTTGATCTGGAAGGTGAAGTACAGGTGATAGGGGATGGGTATAGCGATTATGTAATGCGGGAAGCAGGGATTGCCCACAAATTTTTTGCCTATACAGAAAATGTACATCGCGACAAAGCCGCAGATAATGCAGATCATGTTGCGCCTAATCTGGATGAGTTTTTATTTGTGAACGACCTGCCGAGA
>JAHEBI010000255.1 GCA_024642325.1 Eudoraea sp.
GGCAAAAGTACTGCCAATTCTTGAAAAATGTCAAAATGTCACAAAAAAAAAACATCCCAATAACAGGATGTCCAAAAGCAGGTCATTTAAATCTTTGTTAAAATCTAGACATATTCCCTGGCTAGCACATCATCTATGTTGTCCTTATTAACTTCTTCCAGGTATATATTTTCCAGTGCTCTGCAAATATTATTAAAATCAAAATTAAAGCCTTGTTTTTCAATTTTTTTGCTGCTTACACGCTGACTAACAAACAATAGATAAGACATTTCACCCAGGGTAAGTCTCATTAAAAATTGAGGTATATTGGGCAAAAACAAAGGTTTCTCAAGGATTTTAGCCAGTTCTTTAAGCATCTTTGTATTTGTTACCGGGTTTGGCGCAACCCCATTATAGACACCAGAGAGATTATTTTGCATGATAAATAAGAACATACGGGCCAGATCATTCACATGTATCCATGATTGCCATTGATTGCCTGAACCAAATGAAGCTCCTAAATACTTTCTTACTGCCCGTGCTAAACTGGGAAGGGCTCCTCCCTCTGAAGAAAGTACAAGACCAATTCGGATTTTTGTTACGGTGCAATTGATTTCTTTAAATTTATCAATTTCCTTTTCCCAAATCTCTGTTACTTCCCCTAAAAAACTTGCATCCTTTTTGGTTTCTTCTTCCGTATAAAAATTAGATAAGGAATTTGGGTAGATGCCTATTGCTGATGCAGAAATGATGGCTATTTTTTTTTCCGGCTTCAGGTTTTCAAGAGCAACATAAAGCGTATTTAAGCTATTAATTCTGCTTTTTAAAATTTCTTTTTTATAGGATCTGGTCCATCTTTTTGCAATACTCGCTCCAGCCAGATTTATGATTGCCGTAACTCCTTCAAAACATTTGTAATCAATCTTATTCGTACCTGGTTCCCAATAAAATCCCCGGTAATTCAATTCATTTTTGATTTTTGCCTTTTCAGTAGTAAGATAATTAACCGAAATCCCCTCTTTAAGACATAAATGAGTTATAGCCTTCCCTATTAACCCCGTTGCCCCGGTAATTAAAATTTTCATCGCTTACTTTTAGGTAAAGATATTGGTTTTTGTAGCCGTCGCAATCAGGTTTAATTTGGATTTAACAGTATCTTTTACGGATTAATGTGAAAATTCATTGACCCTAATCCTTTTATCGCCCTCAGCATTTCCCGTTTACCGGGAGGCCCGGGTAATCGTTCGACAACAAATCCAACTGCTTCCATTGCCCTTCTAACGCTTCCTTTGGCGGCATAAGTAACCAAAGCTCCGTTATTGGCAAGAGCTTTGTACATCTTATCAAAAATGATCTCAGTCCAAAGTTCGGGCTGCACCCTTGCACCAAAGGCATCAAAATAAATAAGGTCATACAGATTAATATCAGAAATTTCCAGGAAATATTTTTGTTGTTTATTAAAAGAGAAATGGGGCGTAAGCATTATTTTATTTCCCCAGGCGCTTTTGTGCATTTTAGCGAAGACCTCTTTATATGAAGTGGCATTTAATGTTTCTATATAATCCAATTGTAACATTTCTTCTATGGTTATGGGATATGCCTCAACGCCTGTATAATCAATTTGTCTTTTACTTTTTTCAGCCTCAATTAAAGTAATGAGGGCATTAAGACCTGTGCCAAAACCAATCTCCAAAATACTAAGGGATTTGCCCGTCATATAGGCAAAACCTTTATCAATAAAAACGTGATAGGCCTCATTAACAGCCCCGTGAACGGAATGATATTGCTCATTCCAATCCTGAATTTGGATGGTTTTAGAACCATCGCCTGTAGTAATGATTTTTCGTATCAACCTATTGCTGTATTAGCACGCCATCCGCCTCAAATTCATAAGTTCTTTTTGACTCTTTAATCCGGTCAATATCTTCCTGGGATTCACCTGCGTCCTTGGCATAATGCTTTTGGTCTTCAACACTCATTTTATCAACAAAAGCGATTCCATTTACTATAACCTCCATCCCCTCGATATCCTTAGGTACAAAAAATCCATAATCTTTAAATTTTACCATTACCTCCTCCCCATTTTTCAAATTCAGTTTCATCCAACAACCTTTAGATTTACAGACATCGGTTACTTTTGCTGAAAACTTTGTCACCAGAGTATCTGTATCCTCAAGAGACTTGAATTTGTCCAGTATATCTTCGCCTTCAATCGCTCCTCTGAAGTCTATTGCTTTGCCATAGGAGGCATAATTCTTTTCAATAGTGCCAATTTCACTTTGCTTAGAGGGCTTTTGCTCATACTTACAACCTACTAATAGTACTAAAAAGACAAGTAAAATGTTAAAACTTTTCATTATTAATAATATTTAAGACACATCTGCAAAACTGGTGATTTTTCCTTACAAAAAGAAGTCATTCATGGTGATAATTGTTTAATTTTAAACTTTAGAAAACGTGATTTAAATGGATACAGCAATAAAAAACCTGATAGTGGAAAAGGCAAAATCGTCTAAGATTAATCAGGTTAATTTTGATCATCTTCCTTTTGGCGCATATTTCACAGATCATATGTTCGTCTGCGATTACAGGAATGGCGCATGGGAAACACCAAAAATAATTCCTTACCAACCCTTACAAATGGAACCTTCAGCAAGGGTGTTTCATTATGGTCAGGCAGTTTTTGAAGGGATGAAAGCATACAGGGATGATCAAGGTGGTGTTTGGTTGTTTAGACCGGATGAAAACTTTAGGCGCATAAACAAGTCAAGTGTTCGACTTGCAATGCCTGAATTTCCTGAAGAGTATTTTTTTAATGGCCTTAAAAGGCTTTTACAATTAGATGAGAAGTGGATAAAATCAGGAGAAGGTAATTCCTTATATATCCGTCCTTTTGTTATAGCATCTCAACCGGGCATTATTGCTTCTCCGTCTGAAGAATTTAAATTCATTATTATTTGTTCTCCTGCCCAATCCTATTACGGAGGCGAGGTGCGGGTTAAGATTGCAGAAAAATATAGCCGGGCCGCAGATGGTGGATTCGGGTTTACTAAAGCCGCGGGTAATTATGCAGGGCAATTTTATCCAACCAACCTGGACAAGGAAGAGGGGTTTCAACAAGTAGTGTGGACAGATGCAAATACACATGAGTACATAGAAGAAGCGGGTACAATGAATATATTTGTCAGGTTAAATGACAAACTCATTACCTGCCCCACGGGAGACAGGATTTTGGACGGTGTTACCAGGAAAAGTATCATTGACCTCGCAAAAGAGCGGGGAATTGACGTAGAGATAAGACCCATTAAAGTTTCCGAACTGGTTGATGGCATGGAAAATAATTCTCTTAAAGAAATGTTTGGAAGCGGGACAGCTGCAGTTATTAATCCGATTTTGGGTTTTGGATATAAAGGAAAACGATATGAGTTGCCAAAAGTTGAAAATTCATATGCATCAATTCTTAAGCAACAGCTATTAGATATTCAGTACAACAGGATTGAGGATAAATTTGGATGGAGATATAAGGTACTTTAAAACAAAATAAAATGGGCACCAGGAATAAGTGTCCATTTTATTTATCAAGAATGGCCTGAATATTTGGTCTAAAGTATTCAGGCCCTTTTAATACCTTGCCATCCTCCCTGTATATGGGTTTACCATCTTTTCCCAATTTACTCATATTGCTACGCTGTATTTCTTCAAACACTTCTTCTATTTTATATTGCATACCATGTTCAAGAATGGTTCCGCACAGAATATAAAGCATATCACCTAAAGCATCCGCTACTTCTACCAAATCATTATTTTGAGCTGCCTCAAGGTATTCTTTGTTTTCTTCATCCATAAGGTTAAATCGCAACTGGTTTTTTGGGGCTCCCAAATCTGCCTTCATAGAATGGGACACTCCAAGACCAAAAGATTTATGAAAGAGTTCAACGGAGGCTATTTTCCTTTTCATGGATTTTTTGTTTTAGTTTTGCATAAAATTAATGAATATGTTCAGCACGGGCCAAGTAGTATTTACAGTATTTTTTATTTTGTTATTCACGATAAGCCTGATATATTCTTATCGAAAGGACAAAAAACTACACACTAAAAATTACAAAGGAGTAAAATGGGTAGGGATTGTGTTTATTATATTCGTAATATTCTTATTTGCAATTAAATACATCCTTAAAAATTAACATAATTAATACGAACACTACAAAAATTAGGGATTTGACAACAAATTTGGCGTTTCATTCGTATACTATAAGAAATTAAGTAATTTTGCGTTAACCAATTATAGACTTCTATATAATGACCACTTTTTTAATTATTGTTTTTGTGCTAGTTGTTTTAAATGCTGGACTTTTGATTTTTAGTATTACCAACACTGGTCTTAAGATGAGTAATTTAAAGAAAAGCATTTCGGATCAAACTGTTCCTAAAATTTATCCTCTGGAATTTAATACGGACAGCTACAAAAAAGCCATTTAGTTTTTTACCTTTAAGGTATGAAACAGTTCCTACTTGTTTTTGTTGGTGGTGGATTTGGCAGCTTTCTTCGTTTTATTGTAAGCAAGACAT
>JAHEBI010000256.1 GCA_024642325.1 Eudoraea sp.
TTAAAAATGTTACAAGAGGATTCTATTGTGGGATTCAGAATTCAATAAATTTAATCTAAAGAGGCTTTATTATATATAACAGGCATCTGACCTTTCCAACTTTTCCACAAACTATCATCGGTGATCAGTCGGGCCATGAAGTGGCCCACATTAATACGACTTGTTTTACCTGCATCAAATATTGCGCTTCTGACAGGTGAAGGAAACAGTGCGTATTCGGTTACCTTTTCTTCGTTAATTAAATTGTCGGGGCGAACTGCAACCCATTCTATGCTTGGGTTGCTTTGGCCTATGCCGGTCCTTAAATAGTCTGCCGCCTTCTCATTGTCTACATGAGGAGGTAACAGCAGGCGAAGAAGCCCTATGACACATTTTTGGCCAAACGAAATGGGTTCATCCAGGTCACGATTGCGGTTGCCTGTTGTATTCATTAATACAAACTTTACAGACCTATCAGATTTATTCGCTAATATGGCATTGGTTAATCTTTGGACCGCTTGTGTTACCAGTTCTCTTGGATGTCCATATATGCCTTTCCAGGTCATGTTATGTCCCAGGCAAGAGGCAACTGCCTGAGAACCATTTACGTGTTCCTTCATCTCAGCATCACTAAGTTCCAGGACACTGGCATGGATAATGGAAATGAGGGCGTTATTTTTCCAGGATCCCGGCAAATTTTCCGGTGACCTTACAATTATTTTTACACGCTGGTTTAAATTCAGCAATTGCTCTACTAATTGACTTCCGGTGGCACCACTCGCGCCAACTAACAGGGTTGTCATAATTTGATCTTTTTTTTGACTCAATTAAATGTATAAATCGGCTTTCATAATGACTTGCCATGCCATACTAATCCAGATGAATCAGTTTTCCAAGGGTTATGCAAAATCTTTTTTGTGGCTCACTGGATTGATGTAAATTAGGATTATTTTTGGAATAGGCCATAGCGAATAAATTAAACCGTACCCTTTTAAGCATTTTTTGATATTCCAAAGTGGAGTTGGCATACTTGTCATTTAGTTGCGTTAATTTATTCTCCCACCAATGCATATCACTTTTTTCCGGCTGATTATAATCTGCGGTAAACCGCACATAAAAGACACTTGTCCATTCCTTTTCTTTTTCTAAAGCTGCATTTCGGTCCCTTAAGACTTGTTTGTATTCCCGCCTTTTTTTAATGTCTTTTAAACGACTTGCTATCGTATCCATTTCATACATAGCATCATAAGTACTTAGAATTCGCTGGTAATCTTCTGAGGCATCCAATATAGAACCTTCGGCCTCAGTTTTCTTCGCTATCTCATAATTGCGCAGGTAACTGCGGTATATCTCATCTTCGGGCATTATTTTTTTTCTTTTTCTATGAGATTCCAAGGCCAGCCAGTCAAAGGCCTTTGCAATCTCTTCCGGGGGAGGCCAGCTGTGACCACCATCAAATGTGATCAATATATGATCCTGGTTTGATTTCGCCAGATAAGCACTGACCTCCAACATTTCCCTATAATTCATATCCTCATTCCCGCATATCCCCACATAAGAAAATTCCTGTTTTTGGAGTATGGGTGAAGCTGTTTCTGAAAATCCCGCGCCGCAGGCAATCACCCCCGTTATGTTGCCGGCAGCCGTAGCAATAGCCCAGGCTAAGCGCGACCCCCCAGAAAATCCGGCCAGAAACATTTGATCCTCATCTACATTAAAACGTTCAAAAACATGGTCGAAAAGATTGGCCGCAATGCTAAAGTTCCACTCATAGGGACCATTCCTGGAATTATTGGAGCATACCAGAATATGGCCAAAAGATTCGGAGGCATTTATAAAAGTTTCCACGCCCAGCCTTCCCCTGCCGGCCGGTTCAAAAATAAAAAGTATTGGTGAGGGCTGAAAGGCCTCAAAGGAAGTGGGAAGGTAAAGCGCAAAAGTCTCATCGGTTGTATTGGAGACCGCAATGGAGTCAATCAACTTTCCTCGTTCATAGTGCTGCTGAGCATTTGCCCGGCAGAATATTACCAATATGAGTATATAAACAATAAGTTTCATGATTTAAACAGGGATACTGTTTTTTATTCCTTCTACAAAATACATTTTCAAACTGCCTCTGTTCTTAGCCTCAATTTCTCCTCTAAAGACACAGTCAAAGCTATCTTTTATTAGCTCAAAAGTGTTTTCACTGATATTGATCTTACCGGGTTCCGAATTGGATTCCATACGGGAGGCTACATTCACCGCATCGCCCCAAATATCATAGGCAAATTTATGGGTACCCACTACCCCGGCCACCACAGGCCCCGTGTTGATGCCCATGCGAATATCAAAAGTCAATTCACTTGCGGCTTTATCATTTTTTGTCTCCTCTACAAATGCCGCAATTTCCAATGCAGCCAATACCATTCTGCTGGCATGGTCCTTTTCATTATCATGTAACCCACCTGCACACATATAGGCATCTCCTATGGTTTTAATTTTCTCCAGGCCATGTTTTTCTATAATGGCATCGAACTTTGAAAAGTAAAAACCAATTGTTTCTACCAATGCCTCCGGGGACAGTTTTTCCGAATAACTGGTAAAACCTTTAAAATCTGTAAATAAAATAGTTACAGCATCATATTTTTTTGCTTTTACCTTCCCTTTTTGTTTTAATTCCAGTGCTGTTTCCTCCGGCAAAATATTAAGCAACAGGTTATCTGAACGATCCCTCTCTTCTACAATGATCTGTTTTGTTTTTCTTATGAACTTATTGCGTCTGTATAATCCTACGGCCAGGAGCCCGATTATAAACAGGGCGCTGGCGATAGCAATAGTCACAATACGCTGATTTTTCCGTCTTTGCTCCAGCAAATCTACTTCTGTTTGTTTTTGGGAGACTTCATAATTGGTACGCTGATCGGCCATTTTTTCTACAGTCTCAATGTTTTTTACACTGTCGCGATACACAATATGATCCTTATAATATTTATAGGATGTCGCAAGTTCCCCAGATTGTTCGTAGAGTTCCGAAAGTTTCAGGTTAGCATCACTAATCTGTTCCTTTAACCCATAATGGGTAGCTAATTCCAGGCTTCTTTTGGCGTAATTTAGGGCTGTAGGGAAATCATTTTTTCTTAGATAAATGTCTGACATATAGGTAAGGTAAACGGTAATGGGGTAATAATCTTCCAGTTCCTCCAGGATGGCTATGGCTTTGTTGATATTGACTTCTGCCAGTTTGTCCCTTTCTTGTTCAGCATATATCATTCCTGCATTACCCAGGCTATAGGCCTGACCAATTGGATAATTTATTTTTTCAAATATGAGGGCAGATTCCGCTGTGTAAATAATTGCGGAGTCTAATTTACCAGAATTAAAATAATCATCACCGGCATTTAGCAAGGCTGTTGCAATTTTAATGGAGTCGTTTACTTTTCGTAATAATTGTATCCCTTTGCTGTAGTAGGTTTGGGCATTATTGAAGTTATCTATGGCAGTATATGAACCCGCAATGGATACCATCAAACCTCCGATACTTGACTCATCCCCTAAACGCTGTGCGTATTTAAGGCTTAAAAAATATGATTCTAGAGCCAAGAAATTGTTTCCTAAATATTGTAGAGCATTTCCTTTTTGTAAATATCCCTGATGAAGAAAATCAATTAAAGAATCTTTAGAAGCTTTGTCGATAAGTAGTTCTGAAATTTCCAATTGTTTTTCAGGATTTGTCTCAACATCAGCTATACGTTTCAGCAATGCGAGCTCGTCACCCAGATATGTGCCATTTTTATAAAGTGAAAGTAGACTATCCGCTAATTTCTGATCCTGACCAGCCATAAAATGAGGAACTAAAAAAAAGAAGCCTATTATAATAAAATAGACTTTTCCCATCAATGACCTAATCATAAGATTCATAAATTCTTATTAGTTTATAATTCGCAATCGTGGATCAATTTGAAATCCTCTTCCTTTGCGCTTAAAGTTATCCCACACCCAAAAAGTAATGGTATAGTCAGTCGGCCCTACCGGTTTATCAATAGACAATGCGTTCTGGAACGTTCTAGCCTGCCGAAAGAAGGGGCTTGGCTTGATTATCGCTGGGTTGTCACTGATATCATAAATTAAAACCTGGTCCTTGCGGTTCTCCTCTTTTTCAATATGCTTAACGGCCCCCACCCAGGTTATAAAATTGTTCTTCGGTACATCACTGGTGTAGTCAGGTGCAATCCTTGGTCTGTCATTATCTCTATTGTCGTCAAAGAAAACATGCTTAATAACTTCAGCCTGCGTTGTTGCTTCAAAAATCTTGCGCACATCAACAGTCATAGTAATAAGTGTGTCATTTGTGGGGTATATTCCTATTGGAATATTAGGGATTATTCTCTTTATATTTTCAACATTTTTTTCCATGAGATTTAAGGTTTTTAGATTTAAATTTGAATAAGTATTCGTGTAAAATACAATCTAAAAGGTACATGATTTAAATATAATAAGATAATATAGACGGATGAATCTGTAATAATAATGTCCGAACACCTTAATATTTTGCCCGAAAGCTCTTAATAATTAAAGTG
>JAHEBI010000257.1 GCA_024642325.1 Eudoraea sp.
AAGAGTTTTTATAATATAGATGTAGAACTTTTTAACGATATGTCAAATGTTAAAAATGTCTATATCATTTATAACAAAAACAGGCCTGAAATTTTACAGCTAGAAGCTAAAATAGCCAATGAGCAGTAGTTATTACTTTATCAATTTTATTAGATTCGCCTTACTTGTTCTGGTTCAGGTATTGGTATTTAACAGGTTGAATTTTTTTGGCTTTATCAATCCAATGGTCTATATTCTATTCCTCTATTGGTATCCAATAAAGGAAAACAGGTCGGTTTTTATATTTATAGGGTTTCTGTTGGGTTTATCGATCGATTTTTTTTCAGACACCATGGCCTTGCATACGGCGGCAACAGTCACCATAGCTTATCTAAGACCTACAATAATGCGCTTCGTTTTTGGTGTTAATTATGAATTTCAAAGTTTTAAATTATCGAACACAACCAGGGCACAACAAATTACTTTTTTAGCGTTATTAATTATAGCACATCATGTGATTTTCTTTACTCTGGAAATTTTCAGTTTATCTAATTTACTGCTAATTTTGAAGAAAGTTATTTTTACCGGAATTGCCACACTCATACTGTGTTTGCTTTTTGGTTCACTTTTCAGCGTAAGGAAAGAATAAATGGCATAAAAGGCGAGATATTGAAAGCTGAATTTCAATGAAAAAAATATTATTATCATCAATAATTATTCTGATAGGAATTACCTTTATAGGTAGGCTGTCCTATCTGCAAATATTCAGCTTTTCACCTGATCAGGTCCTGGAAGATTCTGCCATTAAGGCCTTATACGATTATCCGGAGCGCGGTTACATATATGACAGGAACGGGAAACTTTTAGTTGGAAATGATCCTGCTTATGATGTGATGGTGATTCCCAGGGAAGTAAAACCTCTGGACACTCTTGAATTCTGCAATCTTCTGGGTATAAATAAAGATAGATTTATACAACTACTCAGGAAAGCCAGAATTTATTCTCCAAGACTACCTTCCGTTTTGGTGCCTCAACTTTCAAAAGAAGATTATGCCATGCTTCAGGAGAAAATGAGAAAATATGAAGGATTTTATATTCAAAAAAGGTCTTTGAGATATTACGATACCGAAGCCGCTGCAAATGTTCTGGGGTACATTCGAGAAGTAAATGAACGAGACCTTAAAAGAAATCCATATTACGTACAGGGTGAATTAACAGGAGGTACCGGTGTGGAACAGCAGTATGAAGAAATTTTAAGAGGTAGAAAAGGGGTACAATACATTCAGAAAGACAGATTCAACAGAGATATAGGACCTTATAAAGGTGGGATTCTGGACACCCTTCCGGAACAGGGTAAGGAAATAAGCCTTACGCTGGACAAAGACCTCCAGGAATATGGGGAGTTGCTGATGCATGGAAAGAGGGGAGGAATTGTAGCTATAGAACCTTCTTCAGGAGAAATATTGGCAATGATCTCAGGGCCAACTTATGATCCCGCACTATTGGTGGGCAGGCAGCGTTCAAAAAACTATAGCAAACTGCATTATGACACTATATCCAAACCGCTTTTTGACCGATCCATTTCGGCTGAAGGTTCTCCGGGATCCCCATTTAAGGCATTAAATGCCCTGGTTGCATTACAAGAAGGGGCAATCCTTCCAAGTACAACTTTTCGGTGTTATAATGGATTTTATGTAGGAAAAACAAAAAGGGGCTGTCATTGCGGAGGAGGTATTCGCAATTTAAACAGCGGGATATATAAATCTTGTAATGCATACTTCGCAGGTACCTTTAGAAAGATTTACGAAAAATTTCCAACTACAGATGAAGGTCAGGATGTTTGGGAAAAACATATGAAGAGTTTTGGCCTTGGTAATTTTTTAGGGTATGACCTGCCTACCGGAAGACCGGGTAGAATTCCGGGAAAAGAATATTATGACAAATGGTATGGAGATAACCGCTGGAGTTCATCTTATATTATTTCCAACTCCATAGGACAGGGTGAAGTTGCAGCAACACCGGTTCAGCTGGCCAATATGACGGCGGCTATCGCGAACCGTGGTTATTATTTTACCCCTCATATCCTAAAGAAAGTTGAAGGCGAGGATATAAGCATCCCGGAATATGTACAACCCAAGTATACCACAATTGACAAGAAACATTTTGAACCTGTCGTTAAAGGCATGGCCGACGTATATAAAAAAGGTACCGCCAGGTGGGTACAAATACCCGGAATAGAAATTGCGGGTAAAACCGGAACTGTTGAGAATTATACAAAAATAGATAGCGTGCGTACGCAGCTTACAGATCATTCAGTGTTTATAGCATTTGCTCCCGTTGATAATCCTAAAATTGCCCTGGCAGTTTATATTGAAAATGGCTATTATGGCTCCAGATATGCAGGGCATATAGCGTCTTTATTAATAGAAAAGTATCTGAAAGGGGAAATTACTAGAAAGGATCTGGAAAAAAGGATGCTCGAAAAAACTCTTGAACATGAATATGCCAAGCCATACAGCGGAGAAGAATTCAAGATAAATGAGTATGTCTGGTAGTAAAGTACTTAAGCGTATTGATTGGCTTACTGTTTTATTTTATCTACTTTTAGTAGGGATAGGATGGATAAACATCTATTCCAGTACATTTTCTGAAAACAACTCCTCCATTTTTGATTTTAATCAACTCTACGGAAAACAATTGTTCTTTATTGGATTGAGCCTGGTTAGTATCATTGTAGTACTAGCACTTGAGGCCAGTTTTTATGAGCGCTTTTCCAGTATTTTATATATTATTTCCATGGTTCTTCTTCTGGGGCTTTTTGTTTTTGGCAAGACCATTGCCGGAGCAACTTCATGGTACAACCTGGGATTTTTTAATCTTCAACCGTCCGAAATTGCTAAAGTTGCCACTGCCTTAGCCATGGCTAAATATTTAAGTGATATTCAGACTGATATTAAAAAACGGAAAGATCAGTTTTATGGGTTCCTAATTATTTTGATTCCGGCCATTTTAATTATCCCTCAACCAGACCCGGGAAGTGCATTGGTGTTCTTTGCCCTTATTTTTGTCCTTTTCAGAGAAGGGTTACCGCTTTTTTATCTGGGCATTGCCCTCTTGGCCATGCTGGTTTTCATAGCCACCCTAATGTATGGAACTATTTGGGTTGGAATTGGTTTAGCCTTAATTATTGCTCTTTTTCTACTACTGAAAAGAGCCTCCTTTAAAGTACCTATTTTACCATTACTCACGGTTTTAATTGCTGCAATTTTATTTTCTTTATCGGTGAATTTTGTGTTCAATAATGTATTTGAACAACGACACCGAGACAGATTCAGCCTTTGGCTCAGGTTGGAAAACGATCCCAACAAGCTCGAGGAAATTCGAAAAACTATAGGTTATAATACGTATCAATCTGAAAAGGCTATTGAATCGGGGGGGTTCTTTGGGAAAGGTTTTTTAGAAGGCACCAGAACAAAAGGGGATTTTGTGCCTGAACAGCACACAGATTATATCTTTAGTACAGTAGGTGAAGAATGGGGGTTTCTCGGAACATCTATAGTTGTCCTTCTCTTTACTTTATTACTTCTGCGGTTGGTTTATCTGGCCGAAAGGCAAAAAAACGATTTTAGCCGAATTTATGGTTACGGGGTAATATCCATATTGTTGATCCATTACTTTATCAATATCGGCATGGTCATTGGCATACTGCCCACTATTGGAATTCCACTGCCCTTCTTTAGTTATGGAGGATCAGGCCTTTTAGGATTTACAGTACTTCTGTTTATATTTCTCAAATTAGACGCGAATAGGTTAAACGAGTGGGGTTAGAATTTCCCCTTTTCTACATCCCCTGTTTTCTCCAAAACCTGCTCTGCAGCCTTGATCAAAATAGGTTTATATCCCCTGGAATTATATGGAATAGATTGTAAGGAAGTTGGATTAAATTCGACAAAAATTTTTAATTTCCCCTTTTTGTGGAATTCATGAAATTTTCATATAAAACTAATTTTAAAGCACTCACTATAATTGTAATCCTATGCTGACTTGGAAAAACATAATCAATTTTACGGTAAGCGGAAACCCGTTACCGGACAGGCGTGTTGAAAAAACAGAAAACGAATGGCGTGAAATACTCACACCTGACCAATTCCGTATAGCCCGTAAAAAAGGAACTGAAGCACCACATTCCGGCGCACTATGTAGTATACACGATGCAGGTAAATATTCCTGTGTATGTTGCGGCACCCCTTTATTTGATTCAACCATAAAATTTGAATCCGGTACCGGTTGGCCGAGTTTTACGCAACCTATTGCTGAAAACGCCATCAAATATGAAAAGGATGTCACATTTGGAATGATAAGGGTAGAAGTCCTTTGTAATACCTGCGACGCGCATTTAGGGCATGTATTTCCAGATGGCCCTGAACCTAGTGGTCTTCGCTATTGTATTAACTCTGAGTCTATGACAATTGAAAAGGAGGTTATTGATGGAAAGTAAAAACTTGGAATTGGTAACTCTGGGCGGAGGATGTTTTTGGTGTACTGAAGCTGT
>JAHEBI010000258.1 GCA_024642325.1 Eudoraea sp.
CTGATTCATTAAAAAAACCCTCTTTTTAAAGGAAAAAGAGGGTTAGTTTATACTTAATCTTGATCAATTAATCGCCACTCATGTTTTTATCATATACCCAGATTTCGTCCCAGCGATTTTCGAAGGTTGCATCCCTGTTTCTGACAAATCCATTCCAGGCATTTTCCCCATATAACTTATCAAATGTTGCCCTAAAAGGTTCAATTTTTTCAAAATCGGTCCAACTTTTATAGAATGAGACAGTGGCCATATGCCTTCCAATATTTCCTTGTTGGAATTCATTGTAATATAAGCCCCAGGGTTGAACTCCTTCCATGGTTTTAATAGTTTCGCTTACCATTTTGAAATGAGATTCAACACCAAAACCATGACCCGGACTAACTTCCCAATATCTGGTAAATAAAATGGGATAAGCACCCGGATCTTCGGTCAGCATATCCGTATTGGATAGTTTAGAGTCTCCGGTCCAGTATTCACCTTGTTCAACTCTTTTTACATTGGCCATGACGTTGTCTCTCCAGTCTTCATCATGCCCTCCTGCAGCAGGCCTTGCATCTAAATGACTGTATTTCAAAGGGCCCATCATCCAGACAAGTTTACCCATATTTGGGCCGGTAGAAATTGCATACACCGTGGATTTATAAGGTCCTTCTTTATGATACTTCTGATTGTGCTTTCTCATATTTTCTTCCAATACTTTTAATTTAGTATTGTCAGGAACTATCATAATTGTCTCCCACATGGGATCCTCTGCATCTTGTGCAGTTACTGTCACTATAGTACCCAGTAATAGCGCAGCAATTAGTAGATAAGAAATTGAAGTTTTTTTCATAATAATTGTGTTTAGATTTAAATGTTTATTTTAATGTTCATTTGTAATGTCCGTTAAGAAAGTATTATTTCCTTTTTAATTCAAATGAAAAAGGACCAAATAGCGGAAAATATGTCCGAAACAACACCTTAATTTATCCAGGCATAAGATGAAGTTACCATTGAACTACGAAACTTTTTTAAATTCTTTACAGAAAGAAGCCCCGTCTGAGCATTGGCCGGAGGCATTACAAGCGCTTTGGTATGATGCCAAAGGGGACTGGAATGCATCTCACAATATTGCACAGGATTTACCTTCAGATCTCGGAAGTTGGATACACGCATACCTGCACCGAAAGGAAGGTGATCGTTTCAATTCGGATTATTGGTACAGAAGAGCTGGCAGGTCCTATCCAAATTCATCACTGAAGGAAGAATTTCAAATTTTGGTGGAATTTGTTTTAAACAACTAAGTATTCTCTACCCGGAAAAAATGCTGTTGATCAGGATTAGACGGTAATTGAAATACCATCTGTCTGCAGATTCTTGTTAGAATCAAAATAGAAATCAATTCTACCCAGATTTATGCCGTAGCAGCCAACCTGATTAACCAAAACAGGTTTATCCAAACGATTACGCCTAATAACAGGTTTATCTAAAAATGTATGGGTATGACCGCCAATAATCAGATCAATGTTATCTGTCTTTGATGCTAATTTTAAATCACTTGGCCTTTGTGCGTCTTTGTAAGAATAACCTAAATGTGATAAACAAATAACCAAATCGCATTTTGCCTCATTTTTTAGTATAGCACTCATATCCTGGGCAATTTCAATGGGATTAAGATAAACTGTTTCCTTAAAAAGGTCCTCCGCAACCAGTCCTGCTAGCTTTATCCCTAATCCAAATACCCCAATTTTGATTCCATTTAGCAAAAATGTATCATAGGCCTGAACAAATCCATTCATCACAGTATTGGTAAAATCATAGTTGGCAGAAAGCAATTTAAACCTTGCATTAGGCATCTGGGCCAAAAGGCCTTCAATACCATGGTCAAAGTCGTGATTTCCAATGGTGGCTGCGTCATATTTGAGCATGTTCATCAACTTAAATTCCAATTCTCCGCCATAAAAATTAAAATATGGGGTACCCTGGAAAATATCCCCGGCATCCAGCAAAAGGGTATATGGGTTTTCCTCCCGGATTTTTTGAATTAATGTGGCACGTCTGGCGGCACCCCCCATATTTGGAAATGCGCTATGGTCATGGGGAAAAGGATCTATATGACTGTGCACATCATTGGTATGCAGTATAGTAATTTGCTTGTTATTCGGAAATCCACAACTATTCAGGGTAAGACCACCCAGGCCTAAATAAGCACCGCCGGAAACGGAATTAGTTAAAAAGTCCCTTCTTTTCATTGCTATTCAATTTTAATAAAGCGTTCGTCCACTTTAGCTTCAAGAGTATCTGCTTTTTTAAAATAATCAATCATTGCATTTCGGATCATATAATTTAAATCAACTGAATTAAGGCCATTACTAAAAAAGCCCATATCGTCGCCACCGTCTGCCAGATAATCTGAAGTAGCTATATAGTATTTCTTATTTTCATCAAAGGGCTTTCCCTGAATATTCAATTCCTGGAGGTTGCCATTTTTATTTAAAATAATCTGAATACCTGCTATAGGATGTGGCTTTTTAGCATTTATGAGAAAAGAAATCAAATCTCTAACAGACTTGCCTTTTAGGGTTAAAACCACAATTGAATTATCAAAGGGCATTACTTCATAAGCAGTTCTCTCACTTACTTTGCCTTCGGATATTATACTGCGAATTCCACCGAAATTTAATATTACAAAATCTATATTTTGTCCGGTTCTCGATTTAAAAACCGGGCTAGCTTCACTCATCACAATATCTGCCATTAAATTTCCTGCGGATGTATTGAAATTGCCATCATCTTTAGTAATTGCATAAGGTGCGTAGGCCAATGCGCTGTCTAAAATATCGTTTATGCGCTTCCTATAAGGCGTTATGAATTTATCTACAGAATCGGTGTCAACTATAGAATCGGTTATTGTGAGCTGTTTGCCGGATATTTTTGAAAGTGTCGTTGGCCTTTCATTGCAAGCATAAAGGAGGGTAATTGTTATAAAAATAACAAAATGTTGCATTTTTAAAATCATTATCCCTTGTATCTTAGCGTCATAGTTGCTTGGATATTAATTACATTTGCCTATAACATAAAGGTACATGTTTTTAAAGGGACTCAAAGATAAATTTAAACACAAATCCGGTTTAAAATATTTAACGGAACAATTGAAAAATCCGTCAGATGTAATTATTCGCAAAAATGGTATTAGATCTGTTGCTGTTATTGTAGACCTGGATAAATTTGATAAAGCAGAATTGTTTTATGAATTTGTGGAAGACTTTAAACTGAGACCCAATGCAGTAAGAATTATTGGATATAAAAGCTACTACGATAAAAACTCGCCCTATGCGACACCGGTTTTCTCAGATAAAGACCTTGGATGGCATGGAGCTATAGAAAACAGTTATGCCCTGGAGTTTTTAAGCAGGGAATATGATATGCTGGTGAATTATTATAACGAGGAAAATTTAATGCTTCAGTTAATGACAGTAAAGACCAGGGCAAGAATTAATGTTGGATTTTCCGAGTTGGATGAAAGACTTAATGACCTAATTTTAGGTACTTCCATCAATGACTTTAGTACTTTTAAAAAAGAGCTCAAAAAGTATCTTAAGGTCATGGGTGAAATTGAAGTTTGATGTAAATAGCTATGAAAAATTTATTAGGAACCGGGGTTGCATTGATTACGCCTTTTAAACCTGATTTATCCATTGATATTGAAGCCTTAAAGAGGGTTGTAAACTACTGCATTGAAGGAAATCTGGATTACCTCGTTGTTCTGGGAACCACAGGGGAATCTGTGACTCTTACCAGTAGGGAAAAGAAACTGGTTATGGATGTGGTGGTGGAAGAAAACGCTGGAAGACTCCCACTTGTCATTGGTATAGGAGGCAATAACACACAACTTTTGGAAGAGGAATTACTTCGAACTGATCTCAATGATTTTGATGCAGTTTTATCGGTATCTCCTTACTATAATAAACCTACTCAGGAAGGTATATACCGACATTTTAAAACTTTGGCACAGACTTCGGATATACCATTCATTTTGTACAATGTGCCTGGCAGGACCGGAAGTAATGTGGAACCGGAGACGGTTCTCAGACTTGCAAATGATTGTTCCAATATTATTGGAATAAAGGAAGCTGCCGGGGATATGACCCAGGTAAAAAAGCTTATTGATAAAATGCCTTCTGATTTTCTGGTCATTTCCGGGGATGATTTTACCGCTTTACCCACCGTTCTTGCAGGTGGGGTAGGAGTAATTTCTGTTTTAGGCCAGGCTTTGCCCAATGAATTTTCAAGAATGATAAAGCTAGGTTTGCAGGGTAAGGAAGATGAGGCATATGCCTTGCATAATTCCATGATTGAATGTATGAAATTGATTTTTCAGGAAGGGAATCCGGCTGGCATAAAATCCGTTTTGGAAGTACATGGAATTTGTAATGCTGCAGTGCGTTTGCCATTGGTAGAGGCATCTCCGGAACTTAAAGGTCAAATCAGTCAATTTGTAAAGACTTTTTTAAAAATTAAAGCTTAGGAATTACATATGATTTATTTACAG
>JAHEBI010000259.1 GCA_024642325.1 Eudoraea sp.
TTCTTTACATGAAAAAAGCAGACATAAACAAATTAAACATACAAGTCTTTTCATTCTATAATCTATTTTCTAATTAATACTTCCTGAACTTCTTCCAAGGTTTTTCCTTTTGTTTCGATTACGAATTTATACACAAAGAAGATCGCACAGAAGGACAATAAAGCATATATGGCAAAAGTAGCTGTTGGCCCCAGATTGGATAATTCCCAGGGGAATACCTGGGTAACCGAAAAGCTGACCAGCGAGTTAAAGAAGCCCACCACAGAAATGGCAATCCCTTTTATTTTGGTCGGGAATATTTCGGAAATCAATGTCCACATAACCGGTCCGAGGGAAATAGCAAAAGATGCCACGTACAAAAGGATGGCAATGAGCACCAAGGTTGCGTTGATCTGAATAAAATTTGTTATTTCATTTCGTTTAAACTTAAGGAACAGGTCCTGATCCATTGCGGGTTCTACCTCCTCGAAAAGGGCGGCCTGGCTATCGAACGACTTTCCATTGAAATCTGTCAAAGCTGTTCTAATTTCCTCGTTACTTATTTTGGCCAAGGTATCCTCATTAAAGTCATAGGTTGCATTATTAAATGCGAAAGCAGCCATTAAAAGTGCAATAGTCATAAAAGTACTGCCTATAAGCAAAAGGGGTTTTCTACCCAACTTATCAATTAACCAAATGGCCACTAAAGTAAATAACAGGTTGGTGAGTCCAACTACAATGGCTTGCAGAAAAGAGGAATCTGTGCTTCCTCCGGCTTGTTCAAATATGGTGGGCGCATAGTAGAAAACCGCATTGATACCTGTAATTTGTTGAAAAAAGGCAATCCCCAGGGCAATGATCATTATCGTGCGGTTTCTGTTACTAAACAGATCGGATAATTTGCCTTTTTCTTCCATCTTTGCAACACCGCGCTGAATTTCGGCGATTGTCACCTCAGCATATTCCTCCCCGCCTATCTTTACAAGGATCTTTCTTGCCAGTTTAACCTGGTTTAATTTTGTGATTAACCAACGGGGGCTTCTTGGTACCGTAAAAAGGGCTAAAAAGTAAATGGCTGCCGGGATAGCTTCAACCCCCAACATCCATCTCCAGCTATCTTCACCCATATTCACAAGGAAGTAATTCGAGAAATAAGCAACGGATATCCCGATAACTATGTTCAACTGGTTAAATGACACCAAACTACCCCTGAGTTTAGGAGGTGCTATTTCTGCAATATAAATGGGCGCTATTAATATGGCACCCCCTATTCCAATACCCCCGATAATCCGGGCTATAATAAATTCTGTATAACCGGTTGCCATGGCAGACCAGGTGGCAGAGATCGTAAAAAGTGCTGCTACAAAAATCAAAACCTTCTTTCGGCCGTACATGTCACTCAATGGCCCGGCCATTAAGTTACCTGCCATTGCCCCAAAAACGACACATCCAACAGAAAATCCGAGCATCCACTCTGTCATTTCAAAATAGATCGTGATTCCTTTAACGGCCCCGGAAATAACAGCACTGTCAAAACCCAATAAAAACCCGCCCAGGGCAACTATCAGACTAATGAGAATGGTATAGGACTTATTCATTTTTATAACTTCGCTGGGTTTTTCCATCTTTTGGTTAATTTGGTTCGGTGTTGGTTAGTTTTGGTTTTTGATTTTATTTCTATACAGGTAAGCTGCTATTTGGACATAACGATACTTTGTATTCCATGGCCGGGAACCGAGATTTTTGCCGTTTTTGAATTCATGGTAATGCCGTATTCCAGGGGAGCATCACCTTGGTTCATAGCAACAATTACTATACTTCCGTCTACATTTACAAAAGCGGTAGACAACAAGGAATTTGAGTTTGAAACGCTACTAATCCTTTTGGCGCCGGGACGAATAAATTTTGAAAAATGCCCTATATAGTAGTACGAATACGTTAAGGTAAGTTCTCCTGTTTTGGTGTCTCCATGTGCCGGAGCAAAACATAAATTCCCCACGTGGTTAGGACCACCGGTTTCATCCAGTAAAATATTCCAGTCAGTCCAGGCAACAGTACCATTGTTAAAATCATTGATCATAGCCCTGCCATATCGTTCGGCAAGTCTTTCTTCTTCAATTTTCGCTATATCATAACCTTCGTTACAACCTTCGGTAAAAATCAAATTTTTATCGGGAAATGTTTCATTTACATTTTTAACATTGTTAAACATAGGAATGCCATCTTTCCAATCCTCATACCAGTGAAAACCTGTTCCCCAGACATATTTAGCCGCCTCCGGGTCATTTAAAATAACGCTTGCCCTTTGGAATAATAAATCCCGGTTGTGATCCCATACAATTATTTTCTTGTCTCCCAAACCTTCTTTCTCCAGGGTGGGACCTAAATAATTCTTCAGAAAATCCCGTTCTTCTTCGGCAGTATAAATACAGGACTCCCAACGCTGAACAGCCATAGGTTCATTTTGAATTGTGAGACCCCATAGGGGGATTCCCTCTTCTTCATAAGCCTTGATAAACTTTACATAATAGTTGGCCCAGGGTTGATAAAATTCGGGTTTAAGCTTACCGCCCTGCAACATATTGTTATTTGTTTTCATAAACGCAGGCGGACTCCAAGGACTGGCATACATGAGTAATTCACCACCTGCTGCTGCGATCGCTTTTTTGGTAAATGGCAGTCGGTATTGGCGATCGTGATCAATATTGAATGTTTTTAATTCCGCATCTCCTTCTTCTATATAGGTATAGCTACCACTGGAGAAATCACAGCTATGGATTATGGTTCTTCCCAAAGAATACCCTATACCGTTTTCCTTACTGTAGTAAGCTTCTAAAAATCTTTCCTGATTTTCTTCGGAGAGCTTGTAAAAAGTTTCAGCGGCAGCATCGGTTAAAGCCGCACCAATTCCCATAAACGTTTGAAATTGTTTGGCAGGATCAACGAGTACGTCAATTTCAGTTTCCAAAGGCTGTTTAAAGTCGCCAAAATTCAAACCTGAAGACTTTGAAAGCTTTAGATCGGTGTGGTGGGCTGTCGTATAAACTTGGGTTTTCATTGTACCAACCACGTCAATAATGGAGTCTGTTTCTGTTTCTGAAATTTTGATATCTTTTTTAGTATTAGAAGTACAACCCAGCAACAAAAAGGATAGTAACGTCAAATTGGAAATTCTTTTTATCAATCGCTTAATATCTATTTTTATCATTTTATTTTCTGGTTCAGAGTTAAAATACCATGAAATTCTTATAGAAATACTTAAATATCCTTAAAAAAACAACATTTTATTCTGGTACAAATTAATTAAATTAACCCAACTTCATTGTAACTCAACTTTATTTATTATTATTTCCAATACCCATTTCTCATTCATTTGCCGAATTATGTGTAACAACGGGAATAATTAAGATAATTCATTACTTGACAAGACCTTATTAGATTGCGATATGGAATAGGAGGTAATCTGTGAATGTATCCCAAAATACCGGAGAGTACGAACAGCAGAAATTAGTATATTCTCAAACTAAGTGTACATTGAATTACAATTCCCTTGTGGGCAAGAAAAGAATATTATCCCAACTATTAATTCAAAGACCATTAATATTCAGACAATCTCAGCACTTAATCCCGCCTGCAGTAATTTGCTGCAACGCGGTTCCAATTCTTTATACTCGCCTGTTTTAACAGTACATTTACCTTTATAGTGAACTATTAATGAACATTGTTCGGCCTGTTCCGGGGTATGTTCACAAACATCAATTAAAGTGTGAATGACATGTTCAAAAGTATTGACTTCATCATTGAACAATACTATTTCATTTTGCTTGACCGTCTCCTCATCCAAAAGAAGTTCTTCGGAGACTTTTTCCTTAGCACTCATACAGATAGGTTTTTGTATGAACTAAAATACATATTTTGCCGCAACCCAGTTGTTTTTTTCCAGGTTTTCTTGGAATGAAAGACCACAGATAGCACATTCTTTTGAAATGCGGTCCAAATCTTCTTTATAAAAACCACTTAAAAGTAAGCCCCCTCCTTTTTTCAGATGCCCGGCATATACCGGGATATCGGACAGTAAAATATTTCGATTGATATTTGCCAGGATAAAATCATAGCGCTGATCTGTCAGCAGATTTACGTCGCCTTCCAACACTTTCACAAGTTCACAATTATTTCCGGAAACATTTTCCATCGCATTTAAATAGCTCCAATTGTCTATATCTATAGCATCCACAGACCCGGCTCCTTTCATGGCGGCCAAAATAGCCAGCACTCCGGTGCCACAACCCATATCCAGTACAGATTTATCTTTGAGATCTAACGCCAAAACCAATTGAAGCATCATATGTGTAGTTTCATGGTGCCCGGTGCCAAAACTCATTTTAGGTGTTATGACTATATCATATGCGACATCCTGTTTATCATGAAAGGGAGCTCTAACCACACATTGATTATCCACATTTATAGGATCAAAATTCTCTTCCCATTTTACATTCCAGTTTTCCTGTTCTATTTCCG
>JAHEBI010000260.1:0-2091 GCA_024642325.1 Eudoraea sp.
CTCCACTTAATGTGTTTATCTTAAAATAGTTACATCAAAATGAATGTTTTAACTAATCCTGCGATTTCGTAGGATTTATTGTTTAATGATTTTGGGCATAATTTTAATGTTCAATAAATTATGAAGATATGAGTAATGTGTCTTATTACACTGCTGAGGGATTAAAAAAACTCAAAGAAGAATTAAACCAACTTAGGGATGTGGAAAGACCTAAATCTTCACAGGCCATTGCCGAGGCCAGAGATAAGGGCGATTTATCTGAAAATGCTGAGTATGATGCTGCCAAGGAGGCACAGGGATTATTAGAGCTAAAGATTGCCAAATTGGAAGAAACCTTGTCCAATGCCAGATTAATTGATGAGTCCCAGCTGGATACTTCTAAAGTATTAGTGCTTTCGACCGTAAAATTAAAAAATCAGCAAAATGGCATGGTAATAAGCTATACTCTAGTAGCCGAAAGTGAAGCTGACTTAAAGGCCGGTAAAATTTCAGTTACTTCGCCAATAGGCAAAGGACTGCTGGGTAAAAAAGTGGGTGATACTGCGGAAATTACTGTACCAAATGGCACACTAAAATTTGATATTCTTGAAATAAGCAGGAGGTAAAAAACTATAATTCTTTATATTTAATCCTATCAAAATCTGATAGGATTTTTTATTTAATTCAAAATTGACCATGGCAAGCATTTTTACCAAAATAATAGCTGGCGATATACCGTCTTATAAAATAGACGAAAATGATAATTTTTTCGCCTTCCTTGACATTAATCCTAATTCGAAGGGGCATACCTTATGTGTGCCTAAGAAAGAAGTAAATAAAATAATGGATATGGATGAAGTTTCTTATTTGGGGTTAATGGCCTTTTCGCGAAAGGTGGGAAAGGCTATTGAAGCCGCTATGGACTGCAAACGGGTTGGGATTACAGTCATTGGTTTGGAAGTACCACATGTACATGTACATCTTATTCCTCTAAATTCAATGGCAGATGCAACTTTTATGAACAAAATTGAATTAACACCGGATGAATTTGAAGAAATTGCCCTTAAAATTCGTTCTAAAATGCAATAATACCAGATTGGTACAGGTAAAATAATATCGCTGCAATTGCAAGAGGTAAAAGCATAATTAAATAAAACGCAGAAGTGAATTTGGTAGTTGCTTTTTCCGGATTAACCATTTTTTGATAATACTCAAAAGTACGTTCAATATCTTCAGTCCAATTTACGGGGTAAATGATACTTTCACATGTATTGCATTTAATCTGATGACTTACATTTGCTGTTACTTTATCATATAGCCAACTAAATAAATGTTTTTGATAAAACGTAAGTTTCATGTCCTGATTAAAGCATTCAGGGCAATTATTTGTAATGTCGGCCTCTTTAATAACCACTAATTTTTCTTTTGCCATTATCACGTATTTAATTTTAACGATATCTTCATTATGGTACCTTCCTTACTGGATGAAAGAACCTTTATCTTTCCTTTGTGATACTCTTCAATAATTCTTTTAACCAGGGATAGTCCTAACCCCCAGCCTCTTTTTTTTGTAGTGAATCCAGGGTTAAAAATAGAATTGTAATCTCCCTTCGCTATACCATGTCCGGTATCTGAAACCAATATATTTACGTATTTCCCTTCCGGGATGATTTCGATTGAAATATTGCCTTTACCTTTCATAGCATCAATACCATTTTTTACTAAATTCTCAATGGTCCAATTGTATAAAGAACAGTTCAAGAGAACAGGAAGTTCGTCAACCTGAGAATTAAATGAAAAGTGGATAAGTTTGGAGCTCCTCAGCTTAAGATAATCAAAAGCACTTCTTGTTTCTTTAACAATGTCATGTCTTTCAAGCTTGGGGAGCGAACCTATTTTAGAAAAGCGATCTGTAATATTCTGCAACCTTCCAATATCCTTCTCGATTTCTTTGGTAATATCCGGGTTTATTTTTTCGTTTTTCAATAATTCATTCCAGCCAAGTAGTGAGGTGAGCGGGGTGCCAATCTGATGAGCGGTTTCCTTTGCCATTCCTGCCCAAAGTTTGTTTTGTTCAGAAGCTTTATTGGTCTTAAAGAAAAAGAAAATTAC
>JAHEBI010000260.1:2101-4479 GCA_024642325.1 Eudoraea sp.
GCGAATAGAAATATGATTAATAAAAGTGCTACAGGGTAGTATTTTAATTTATTTAAAACTTCCGAATTACCATAGTAGAGGGTAGCCAGTTGCTCGTCATTATAATCTATTGAAATGGGTGTATTCTCCGCCTCAAAGGTTTTGATCTTTCGTTTTAAATATAAAGTATCAAGAACTAATTCTTCAGGCATGTTGTTAGTTCTTATGGAGCCGTCCTTATTTACCAGGATCATCGGAGTTGAGGTGTTGTTTTGAAAGATTTTAACATGTAGATTTCCCAGATCCCTATCTTCTGAGGACTGCAATAATTCTGATTGAGCTGTAGCCCATATCTCCATTTTATGGCGCTCCTCTTCTTTGAATTTTTTAAAAAAACTATTGGTATTCCAAAGAATAAGACTTACAATAACAAAAGATGCTATCAAGAGAAATAGATTAGAAGTCTTCTTTTGGGAATTGAAATTCATTCTGGCTGTTAATTAACAATAAAGATAACTGAAATTGGCCTAAATTGTTGTGTCCTGAAAGCTACTTAAAGTTTTAATTCGGTTACAATTTATATACCTTTGTACAGATGCAAAAAGCTATTTCCCTTATACCATCTGAGATTACTACCGGGCAGTTACATTCCTATCTTTTGGGTGCTGTTGGACCCAGGCCAATTGCTTTTGCGAGTACTATAGATGACCAAGGAAATCCAAACCTTTCCCCCTTTAGCTTCTTTAATGTTTTTAGTGCTAACCCTCCAGTATTGATTTTTTCCCCGGCGAGGAGAGTGCGGGATAATTCAACTAAGCACACCCTGAATAATGTCCTCAGAATAAAGGAAGTGGTTATCAATGTTGTAAATTACGAGCTTGTTCAGCAAATGTCTTTGACAAGTACAGAATATGGTGAAAATGAAAATGAATTTATAAAGGCCGGATTGACCATGCTCAGCTCGGATATGGTAAAACCATTCAGAGTGGCAGAATCACCGGTCCAGTTTGAATGTAAAGTTATAAAAGTTGAGGCATTAGGTAAAGATGGAGGGGCAGGTAATCTGGTTTTTGCGGAAATTGTTAAAATGCATATCGATAAGTCCGTTTTAGATAAAAACGGATTAATCGACCAATTTAAAATTGATCTGGTTGCAAGAATGGGTGGAAATTGGTACACCAGGGCTAATAAGGGTATGTTTGAGGTTCCTAAACCTCTTTCAAAGCTTGGAATAGGGGTTGATCGTATACCCAAAGAAATAAAAGCACTGAAAATGCTTAAAGGGAACGATTTGGGGTTATTGGGAAATGTTGAAAGAATCCCGGATAAAAATGAAATCGAAGAATTTATGGTATCTAATGAGGATGTTGCGTCATTAGTCCAAAAAAAAGATTTAAAAGGATTGCTTAAAATAACGAGGAAATATTTAGATAATAACGAGATACTTTCAGCCTGGAAAGTATTGCTAATACATATTGAATTAAATGGAAGTACAAGGAAAAATTAAAATGATTGATGAGACTAAAACCTTTGGGAATAATGGTTTTAGGAAAAGGGAGGTAGTTATTACCACAGAGGAACAATATCCCCAGCATATACTGGTAGAATTTGTTCAGGATAAGTGTGATTTGCTAGATAAGCATAAGGTTGGTGATACTGTAAAAATAAGTATTAATCTTAGAGGTAGGGAATGGACAAACCCTCAGGGTGAGGTCAAATATTTCAACTCTGTACAAGGATGGCGAATAGAATCTTTACAGCCAGATCAGGATGGTAGCGGGATTCCCCCTTTACCACCAATGGATGCATTTGAGCCGGCGGAAGAACTAAACGAAGAAGATCATGATGATCTGCCTTTTTAAATAGAACCCTTTTCAGCTATAGATATTTTTAGGTTGACGGGTGGTTTACAACACTGTTAAACTTGAAAAACAAGAATACTGACATCTATTTTTTAACAGATCTGCCGGAGTTTCCGCCCGCAGATTATGCAAATACTGACGGTTTACTGGCAGTTGGAGGGGATTTATCCCCTGAAAGATTGCTGCGGGCATATAATTCAGGGATATTCCCCTGGTTTAATGATGATTCTCTGATATTATGGTGGAGCCCGGATCCCAGAATGATCCTATTCCCTCAAAAGATCAGGATTACGAAAAGCATGCGGCAAGTTTTGTCGGGAAAGCGGTTCACCTTAACCAGGAATAGATGCTTTAAAGAGGTGATGGAAGCCTGTTCAGATATAGGTCGAAAAGGGCAGAAAGGTACCTGGATTACAAATAATATGAAAGAGGCCTATTTAAAATTGCATCAACAGGGTATTGCCAGGTCCTATGAGGTCTGGGAAGGTAATAATTTAGTAGGAGGGCTGTACGGTATTGATCTGGGTCACGTATTTT
>JAHEBI010000261.1 GCA_024642325.1 Eudoraea sp.
CCGATTTTTCCAAATAAGGTATAAACCGGAGTAGCATAATAGGCTGACAGAAATTCTCCTTTAGGGTCTGCCCATTCATCTTCCTTAGCGCTGGCAACATAAAGGGGTCTGGGGGCTATTAAAGCCAGTAACTCATGTTGATCTACCGGTAAGTTTTCTTCTGCGTTGTTATATTTTTTAAAGTTCTCAGAAAACCAATAGGGAAAAGTTTTATTGATATGAGCGAGGGTTTCTCCGAACTTGCGTTTAGATAAGGCAGCTCCTCCGCAACCGGAATCATTTGAAATGACGCCTGCAAACCTTCCGTCTGTTGCACCGGCCCACAAAGCAGCTTTACCCAATCTGGAATGGCCAAAAACAATAACCCTGGAGGAATCTACTTCTTTATCATTTTCCAGGTAGTCCATAGCCCTGCTTAGAGCCCAGGCCCATGCTCCGATACTGCCCCATTCATCTTTGGCGGGTCTTTGCTGCCTATCTCTGTAAAACAAAGGATGAAGACCATCTGAAAAGTCATTCTTATCAGGATCTATTTCCCCATAATAAATGGTGGCGAGGCCAAATCCGGCTTCAATCATTTTGGTTAAGGCCCATCTGCTGGATAGCATCCCCCTGCTTTCCTCGGTTAAGGTATGGTTCGTAATACCTATTGATTCATTATTAAGGGACCAGGCATTTGAGACAATAACCCCAGGATCACTACTAACGGTATGATTACCATGAAAATTATAACCTAAAAACACAGGCGCCCGGGATACTTCCATGGGCAGGTACAAAAGCATAATAAAGTTCAATGTTTTGTCACCCTTTGTCAATGATACCTGTACTTGTTTTCTCCTGGCTCGGCCATCGAGTGCAGATTTGCTTTCTTCTACAATTCTAAAAGCAACATTATCTATGGATCCCGGGACTTTACCAAAAACCTCGGTTTCAAAAAAAGCAGTTAATTCAGGTTTGCGTAATTCGTTCCAGGCAGAGCTTGTCAGAATTTGTTTTTTGGAAAAAGTCGTTAAAGGATCAGGCAGGTCAATATCCGGCACTTTAGATTCATCATAATTGGCAGTAACTTGAGCATTCATGGTTTGGATAGCAAATATTATAAAGGCAAACAAGATATAATATCTCATAAAATTAATTATTAATTGACCAATTGGCCGTCAACCAATGATATACCGTCATCTATTAATTGACCTACTTTTGGATTATTGAGTTTAACAGTTTCTAAATGAGAATGGATTTGTTGCGCAAAATCATCGTCCCCATTGCTTTTGGCCAATTCGTAGAGTTCAACGGATAAAAGCCAGTCTTTGGGATATTTCCCGCAAATTTCTTTAAATACCTTATTCCTTGAAATAGTGGTGTTGGTACCCTCGCGAAAGTGTCTTATCTGACCGTAATACTGCTCCAGTTTTTTGTGGGCTTCAGATTTTTTTGGTTTTATGGTAGACGATGAAACTTTGTGTGTTATTAAATCGAAACTACTGAGATCTGCGGGACCGTTAAAAGCAGATATAACCTGTTCCCCCACAGCCATATGGTATAAACCGGATTCCGGTTTGAAAAGTACCTGTTTACCATAGGTTACCGTACAATTCCTGATCGTTATCAGGATAATTTTACCCATAATATTTCGGGTACCTGTAATAATTTCCCCACTGACCTTTATATCTCCTTCAAATTCCAGCGAGATGGTTTCACCTTCATAGATATTATAGGCTTTCAGATCTCTCGGACTCATATCTTCTATGGCAAGATTAATGCCTTTTAGCTTCCCAATTGGGGACCCAAAACCTTTGGCATAAGCTTGTCTGCTATGGCCAACCAGCTCTTTTTCCCTGTAAGACAAAGCGGTTTCCCCAAGTGTCTGAAGATATACCGGTTTTCCATCGTATGAAATTACATCATGGAAAATCCCTGAAATTTGTAAACCGGTACTCAGTTCTACCGTACCCAGTTCTTTGGCGTTAATCAATTTAGTTACCCCCGAAAGACCACCTTTTCGCAAAGACATGGTATTGGCAAATTCTTCAAGGACCTGACTCAGAAATGCAAAATCCGGTGTTACAAAGAGTTGTGGCTGTGGCTGGGTAATATCGAAAGAGGTATGGGCGGCCTCAATACTGTAAGGTATTTTTTTCACTTTCTCTGTCATGCACCAGGCGCTCTCACCAATAGAAGATAAAAGTCCGGCTCCATAAATTTTTGGCTTGTCCACAGTTCCAATTAGCCCGTACTCTACAGTCCACCAATGTAAATTCCTGATAAGTGCCATTTCGCTGGGTTCTCCCATATTTTGCTGCAATTCTTCAATGTGCTTTTCTGCTTTTTGAATATCAATTTCAGAAGTACCCGGAGCTTCTTTTATTATTGATAAATATCGGACGGCTTCATAAAGGTCATAATCCTTAGCGCTGGAGATTGCCTTGGCGCCTATTTCACCAAACCTTCTCAAATATTCTGCATATTCGGGATTTGCAATGATAGGTGCATGACCGGCTCCTTCATGGATGATATCTGGTGCGGGAGTATATTCAATATGCTCGAGCTGCCTTATGTCTGAAGCAATTACCAGTACATTGTATGCCTGAAATTCCATAAAGGCTGCTGGTGGAATGAACCCGTCAACGGCAACTGCTGCCCAGCCAATTTCTTTTAAAATGCGGTTCATTCCGTACATGTTAGGAATGTGATCTACAGAAATCCCTGTTTTTTCAAGTCCCTCCAAATAAGATTTATGGGCTACAGAACTCAGATAGTCCACATTTTTTCGCATAACATATCGCCAGACCGCCTGGTCTATAGCTGAATAATCCTCATAGTTCTGAGGTTTAATATACTGTTTAAGATGCGTAGGAAGTTTATCTAAAATAGGGTTGCTTTCAAAAGACATAATACTTGATTAATGCCCAATAAAGATACAAAAAACCGCCCAAAGAGGGCGGTTAATATTTTAGTTGACAGCCAGAGCTTCCGGGGGATATTGTTGCAATATTTGCGATACAAATTCACGGATACGCTGCTCTTTCTTTTCTATTTTTTTTATATTATTCAGGTTGCCGACACCCCTTCCCTGCCATACCAATTCTTTTTTTGAGGTATCTATAAAATCTATATAAAGAGTGCCTTCCGTTCGGGTGCTTACATTATTGCCGTAATAACCCGGTCCCCAATAATATGGGGAGTAGAAACCATAGTAACCCGGATAGCCCCAACCTCGGCCATAGCCATAACCCCAGCCTCCGTTGTAAACATCCACTTCTACTCGTTCATTCGTAAAAATACTTACAAGAAGATCTGGCTTATCAGACTTAACAAAACCAAGGGAAGCCATTTCTGTTTCAATTGCTCTTAGGATTCGCTTCTTGTCCAGATCGGAAATTTGGGCCTTGTCTATACCTGTTTTGTAAAAGGCATAGCTTTTGTAAGCCTTAAAATCAGTCTGCCTGTCATAGTCTGACAATACATTTACAGAGGAACAAGAACTTAGAAATAGCAGGAAAAGCACCGGTACTGCAATTATTTTGACCTTTTTCATAATAATTTTTTTGAGTTTGTCAACTATCAAAATTATGGGCACAATTATCATGCCAAATACACAGTTTGATTATTGCGAATTTGTCTTTGCATTATACCCATAAGGACAATGTTTACAGCTGCTTTCACAACAGTACCCACGTTTTAGGTGATATTCTTTTGTGAAGACGCGATAGCCTTCTTCAGACAAGTAATAATCACCTTCTTCCGCTGGTAATATCTTTTTCATAAGTGTAAAATTACGAGATTATTGTCAATAAAATATTCCGCTCTGAATCAAAAACTGATAAACTGTCACAATGCCTGTTGATTTCAGCTCAAGGTATATGTGGGCAACCTATCCTGATTTATGGGCTAAAATAGATTTTAACAATTATATTTGTTTAGGGTTGTTTATTCAATTTCTTATGATTGTGATAATTAGACATTTTTTTTACAGAAATTATGTGGGCTTGTCTTTATGGCCATTTATAATCCTCAAGAATGATCAGTTAAAGCAGGATGCGGTTTTAATTAATCACGAAAGGATTCACTTAAAACAACAGCAGGAACTTCTTATTATTCCTTTTTATTTTTTTTATATCTCAGAATGGTTGTTGAGATCAGTACTTTATTTTGACAGCTACAAGGCATATCAAAATATTAGCTTTGAACGCGAGGCCTATCAAAATGAAATAAATATGGAATACCTTTCAAAAAGAAAACGATATAGCTTTATTAAATATCTTTGGGGGCAATAAGCCCTGAAGTTGTGTTGGTCACTAATCAAAAAATAAACCTCCCTCTCCTTGAGAAAAAGAATATAGAACTTCACATTAAACGTGAAGATTTGATTCATCCTCAAATTTCTGGCAACAAATATCGCAAACTCAAGTACAATTTTCTTAAGGCAAAGGAATTG
>JAHEBI010000262.1 GCA_024642325.1 Eudoraea sp.
CAAAGAGATGTTTTTATTGACTTATTGGGGTATAGAAAGTATGGACATAACGAAGGGGACGAACCGCGTTTTACGCAACCTAAATTGTATAAAGCCATAGCCAAACATAAGAACCCGAGGGATATATATGCTGAAGAATTAATTTCCCAGGGAATTATTGAAGCAGATTTTGTAGATAAGTTGGAACTGGAGTACAAAGCCAGTTTAGAAGAAGAATTGGAGGACTCAAGAAAAGAAGATAAAACCATTATCACCCCTTTTATGGCCGATGAGTGGAGTGGCTTTCAAAATGTTCGTGAATGGGAAATGTTGGATGCCATAGACACTTCATATGACAGGAAAAAACTAACAGAAATCGCCAAGGTAATTACTCGGCTTCCGAAGGATAAGAAATTTCTGCGCAAAGTTGAAAAACTTGTTGGCGATCGCGAAAAAATGTTCTTCGAAACAGATAAGCTTGATTGGGCCATGGGCGAATTACTTGCTTATGGAACTCTTTTAGAAGAGGGTTTTGATGTTAGAATGTCCGGACAAGATGTAGAAAGAGGAACTTTTTCACATCGCCATGCAGTGATGAAAGTAGAAGAAAGTGAGGAAGAGATAATGTTGTTAAATAACCTTAGCGATAAACAGGGAAGATTTCAGATATATAATTCTCTTTTGTCGGAATACGGGGTAGTAGGTTTTGATTATGGATATGCCATGGCAAGTCCAAATACCTTAACGATATGGGAAGCACAATTTGGCGACTTTAGTAATGGGGCTCAGATCATGATAGATCAGTATATATCTGCGGCGGAGGATAAATGGAAATTACAGAACGGATTGGTATTGCTATTGCCACACGGATACGAAGGTCAGGGTGCGGAACACTCATCGGCGAGAATGGAAAGGTATCTCCAATTATGCGCAAGAGACAATATGTATGTTGCGGATTGCACAACCCCGGCAAACATATTCCATTTGCTCAGGAGACAAATGAAAGCCAATTTCAGAAAACCTTTAATTGTGTTTACGCCTAAAAGTTTGTTGCGTCACCCTAAAGCGGTTTCCACAGTAGAAGAATTTTCCAGCGGCGGTTTTCAGGAAGTTATTGATGACACCAGCGCTGAAATTAAAAAGGTTAAAAGCCTGGTCTTTTGTACCGGAAAATTCTATTATGACCTGCTGGCATTTAAAGAAGAGAATAAACGGGATGATGTAGCTTTGGTAAGGGTAGAGCAATTATTCCCGGTTCCTGAGCAAAAAATGACCGCTATTATAAACAAGTATAAAAATGCCGATGATTGGGTTTGGGCACAGGAGGAGCCCAGAAATATGGGAGCCTGGAGCCATATGTTTACACATTATAGCAAGGCTCAAAAATTTCGCGTAGCGTCTAGACGCTTTTATGCTTCACCTGCAGCGGGCAGTGCTGTCCGATCGAGATTACGGCAACAACAGGTTATAGATTACGTCTTTGATAAGGAGAAAGACAATATGACCAAACAGGTATCTAAAAGCCAATACAAGAAATAATGAGATCATTATTCCTCTTATTGTTTTTAATTTCGATGGAAACCTTCCCGCAGGAAGAACAGCCCAATTATGCCAGGCTGGTCTCTGTCTTTACGGAATTATTCAATAGTGGTGATTATGACGGGATTTATGAATTGTATGACGATGGGATGAAAAAAACTTTCACCCGGATGGAAACCAGAAATTTCTTCGGAGAAAATGTAAACCGATTAACAGGGGATATAAAATCTATGGAGTTTTATACCTTTAGAGAAGGGGCTCATGTCTACAGAGTGGTTTTTGACAAATCTGTTGCAGATGTCATGCTATCCTTAACCTCCCAAAATAAAATTAGCGGATTATTTATCTCACCCCCTAAGCCTTTGGGGGTACCTATTTTAAAAAGAAATTCTACACCTATGATCTTGCCGGTTATAGGAGAATGGTTTGTTTTTTGGGGAGGACTTAATGAAGTACAAAACTACCATGTAAAAGAAGTGAGCCAACAGTATGCCTACGACTTGCTAAAGGTCCGGGAAGGAGCTTCCCATGAGGGGGACCCGTTAGTAAAAGAGAACTATTACGCCTTTGGGGAAGAAATTATTGCTCCCTGTAATGGTCGTGTGGTAAAAGTTATTGATGGGGTGCCAGATAATATTCCGGGACAAACTAATCCTGAGCAACTCACAGGAAATACTATAGTTTTGCAAACAGACCGGGATGAATTTATTTTAATGGCCCATTTAATGGAAAACTCCATTGAAGTAGAAGAAGGGCAGGAAGTAGGGCAGGGCGACTTGTTGGCGAAATGTGGCAATTCCGGGAACTCTACGGAACCACACTTGCACTTAAGCCTTCAGAATACCCTGGAAATGGAGGAAGCTATTGGGGCCCAGTTGTATTTTGGCCGTATTGAGGTAAATGGAGAAATTCGCGTGGATTATCTCCCTGTTAAAGAAGATTTTGTTCGTAATAATTAGAGAATACTTATAAATGTATAAAGCATGATTTTAGAAATGAAAGTTCCCTCACCGGGAGAATCCATAACCGAAGTGGAAATAGCAGCATGGTTAGTAAGCGATGGAGATTATGTGGAAAAGGACCAGGCAATTGCTGAGGTAGATTCAGATAAAGCAACTCTTGAGCTGCCGGCTGAAGAAAGCGGAATAATCACTTTGAAAGCTTCAGAAGGTGATGCTGTAGGGGTAGGAGAAGTTGTGTGTCTGATAGACACCAGTGCGGAAAAACCGAAAGATAGCGGGGCAAAAACTGAAATAAAAGCAGAAGATAAAACCAAGGTAGCTATTGTACAGGAAGAACCTTCCAGGAAAGAAGTTGCAAAAGAAACTTACGCCAAAGGAGTGCCTTCACCTGCTGCAAGAAAAATACTTGACGAGAAAGGAATAGATCCAACCGGTTTAAACGGGACCGGAAAGGATGGCAGAATTACCAAGGAAGATGCAGTGAAATCTGTACCTTCCATGGGGAGTCCTACCGGTGGTAGTCGGGGAGAACACCGGACTAAACTTTCAATGCTGAGGCGCAAGGTGGCAGAACGCCTCGTCGCTGCTAAAAACGAAACCGCAATGCTTACTACTTTTAATGAAGTAGACATGTCTGCAGTTTTTGCTTTGAGAAAACAATACAAAGATCTATTTAAAGATAAGCATGACGTCAGTCTTGGGTTCATGTCATTTTTTACCAAAGCGGTAATACGGGCGCTTGAAATGTTCCCTTCTGTTAATTCGATGATTGATGGCAAGGAGATGCTCTCTTTTGATTTTTGTGATATAAGCATCGCTGTTTCCGGACCAAAGGGTCTTATGGTACCTGTTATCAGAAATGCTGAAAATCTTACTTTCAGGGGTATTGAAGCAGAGGTGAAGCGCCTTGCGCTAAGAGCCCGTGATGGCCAGATCACAGTGGACGAAATGACCGGAGGCACTTTTACCATTTCCAATGGCGGAGTTTTTGGTTCAATGTTATCAACGCCAATAATAAATCCACCGCAAAGCGGGATCCTCGGGATGCATAATATTGTGGAGAGACCCATTGTAAAGGAAGGGGCAATATTTATAGCACCCATAATGTATGTCGCCCTTTCCTATGATCATAGAATTATTGATGGAAGGGAATCTGTAGGATTTCTGGTTGCCGTAAAAGAGGCTTTGGAAAACCCGGTGGAATTATTGATGGATGGGTCCCCGGAAAAAGCGCTGGAGTTGTAGTTAAATTGGAGGAAGCGAAAAAGGAGGATTATTTTTTATTTTTCATAAATAAATTTCCGGATTTATAATCAATCACGGCCTTAGATTTAATTAGGATATCTGCACCTATTATGCCGTCAACAGGAAGAGATTCGTGTGCTTTGAGTGCTTCATTTACATGCACGAGATCGAAAACCACTATCTTTTGTTTTTCTTTTTTCCAACTGCCAATTTCAATTGCGTTTTTAGCTGAAACCAGTGTTTCCATATCTGTAGCGCCAGCACCTGCCGCTTTTATTTTGGAATCCTTGGAGATTAATTTAAAATAGCTCGCTTTGTCAACACCTACGCAGGTGTTGGATGCACCTGTATCCAGAATAAATCGCCCTCTAACCCCGTTAATGCTGGCTGTGACCTCTAAATGGTTTGTGCCACTCAGAATCAGGGGAATTTTGATATATCCTTTATTTTTTAAAACTTTTTTCAGATTGCACATCCAGGATGTTTTTTGACAAAGATAATTCTATTTTTGCTCTATGGTTATAACAGATACGCATACACATTTATACAGCGAAGCTTTTGATCAGGATAGAGATGTAGTCATCCAAAAAGCTATTGAACATGGTATTAAACGTTTTTTTATCCCGTCTATTGATTCCACCTATACCCAATCCATGCTGGATCTTGAAAAGAGATACCCTAAAAACATGTTTTTGATGATGG
>JAHEBI010000263.1 GCA_024642325.1 Eudoraea sp.
TAAGAAGTGAATCAATTGCTCCTAATAAGGCCAGTGTTAGAGCGGTAAAAATGTAGGGTGAAACGCTCTTTAGTTTAAATCCTGTAAAAATCCCCAATTGGGGCATTGGAAATCCCTCTGGTATTTTTTCTATGGTCCTGTAATCCAAATCAAATCCATAGGCAATTCCGGACACTACAATGAGGGCTACCAGGGTACTGGGAATTATTGTGGTAATTTTTTTAAACCCGTATATAATAATGATGGTGGCCAAAGCAAGGATAAGTTCTAGCCAATTGATTTTTTTTATGGCTTTGGGGATTGCTTTTAAAGCCCCTAATACCCCTGAAGCCTCCGAAGCGGCCAGAGTCCTTGCTTCTTCTAATATTGCAATTTCTGTAATTTCTCCTGACCTGTTGATTGTTTCTTCAAAATCTTCAAGAACCAGGATTCCTTCTCCTGCTTCCTCTCTTAAAATATTTTCCAGAATCAATTCTTCTGCCTGTGGCTTATATTGATCCACAAAGGATAAATCTTCTTTTGGATAATATCCCAGCGCTGGAAGAATTTGAGTAAAGATAATTATGGCACCAATAGCCGTCATAAAACCGGATACCACAGGATATGGAATATATCTAATGTACCTGCCAATACCAAGTATTCCTAAACCAATTTGAAAGAGACCTGCCAGCAGGAATACACTTAAAATAACAGGCAGAGCCTTTTCTACACTACCATCGTATAGGGCAATGATACTGGCTATAATAATCATGCTTACCGCAGTCATTGGAGCTGTTGGCCCCGAAATCTGAGTACTTGTACCTCCAAAAAGAGCTGCAAAAAAACTTATAAAAATAGCACCATACAATCCTGCACTTGGACCTAAACCGGATGAAACACCAAAAGCCAGTGCCAACGGGAGTGCTACAATTCCTGCGGTCAATCCACCGAAAAAATCTCCTTTAAAATTTGAGAAAAAGTTTTTCATAGTTAGTTTTGAGTTACATGGTCGGTCTAACAATATAAAATAATTATAGCACAAAAAAGGCCAATGTAAAACATTGGCCTTTTTTTTTGTAAAATCAGGTTTAATCCAAATGATAAATCTCCATGATATTCTTTAAAATGCCTACAAAATCTATTTTTAGGTCAATCAGTTTTCCCGAATGAACATCAAATACCCAGCCATGTACCTTTAAATTTCGATCGCGATAAGCCTTTTGTACCGCAGCCGTTTTTATGAGGTTAACACATTGCTCCTGGACATTGAGTTCCACCAAACGATCATATTTCTTATCCTCATCCTCTATGGCATTGAGTTCATTTTTATGGATGCGAAATACGTCTCTGATATTTCTTAGCCATGGATTTAAAATACCCAGATCTGCTGACTGCATTGCTGCCTTTACGCCACCACAGGCATAGTGGCCACAAACTACGACATGGTTTACTTTTAAATGTTCGACAGCATAGTCTACAACGGACATTGCATTTAAGTCTATGCTAATCACCATATTAGCAATATTTCTGTGTACAAAAACCTCCCCGGGTCCCAGGCCCATTAAATCTTCTGCGGTTACACGGCTGTCTGAACAACCTATATACAGAAATTCAGGATTTTGACCCTTGCCCAATTCTTCAAAATAGTCTTTATCTTCTGATAGTTTTGTCGCTATCCACTTCTTATTGTTTTCAAATACTTTATTTAGGTTCATTTTGCCTTGTTTAAAATAATGTTTAAGTTATAATAATTATGTGAACTTTGGTCTCAACTTGAAGAATTCGATATAACTATCAGGGTTCTCTACAACCCCCCTATCCGAAATTAACTTGATGCTGATATTCCTGTTGAATGCTTTTTCTGTAAATTCTTCCAGAATTTCAATAACATCATTATCCAGATATCTAGTCTTGGTAACATCCAGTTCAAGATAAGAATCATTTGGAAGTGAATCAAGTTCTTTTAGAATAGCCCCTTTATTAAAGAAAGTTACTTCTTCTGCAAGTGTCATTTTAATTTTATGTTTTCCATTGCTTTTGTCTTCAATGTGCAAGAAATGGGAATTTTGATAGCTCTTTATCAGGATTACGATTATGCCAACCCCCAAACCAAGACCAATGCCAATAAGTAAATCTGTAAAAACAATGCCGACTACAGTAACAGTAAATGGAATAAACTGTTTCCAACCCAGGTGATATATTTTTTTAAAAAGAGCAGGCTTTGCCAATTTGTAACCCACCAGGAATAAAATAGCCGCAAGTACGGAAAGCGGTATCATATTTAATAGTCCCGGGATGAGAATTACAGAGATCAAAAGAAAGAAACCATGAATTATCGCTGACATCTTTGTTCTTCCTCCAGACTGGATATTCGCAGAACTCCTTACAATTACCTGGGTGATAGGTAAACCTCCAATCAATCCTGAAATGATATTACCGGTTCCTTGTGCCAGAAGTTCTTTGTTAGTGGGAGTAACTCTTTTTCGGGGATCCAGTTTGTCTGTGGCCTCTACGCATAAAAGGGTTTCAAGGCTTGCTACCAAGGCAATAGTAAAGGCGGTTACCCATATTTCCGGCCGTGTAATTGCCTGAAAATTGGGAAAACTAAATTGACCCAAAAAAGATTCCACTGTATCCGGAATGGGTACACTAACGAGATGATCTGAGGAAATGGCCCAAAAGGAACTTTCCTTCGTTAGATTATAAAATAATATTCCAGCCAGTACAGCTACCAAAGGTCCCTGAATTAGTTGAAAAATTTTGGATTTCTTGGTGAGGAAATTTTCCCATAGCAATAATATTCCTAGGGAAATAAAAGCGACCAAAGTAGCTCCCGGACTTATGAATTTGACCATATTAAAGATCTCTGAAATCGTATTTTCTCCATCTACCTGCAGGAAGGCAAAATCTCCTTCCGGATCTGAATCGTATCCGAAAAAGTGAGGAATTTGTTTTAGAATAATTATAATACCAATTCCTGTAAGCATTCCTTTTATTACGGAAGACGGAAAATAATAGCCAATAATACCGGCCTTTAGGACTCCGAATATAATTTGAATAATACCGCCCAAAACAACGGCCACCAGAAAGTTTTGATAACCACCTAAAGCACCAATTGCGGTTAATACTATAGCTGCCAGTCCTGCAGCCGGGCCACTTACCCCAATCTGTGACCCGCTAAGGGCGCCTACGATAATGCCACCTACTATACCAGCTATCAACCCGGAAAATAAAGGGGCTCCGCTTGCTAAAGCAATTCCTAAACACAAAGGAAGTGCAACAAAAAACACAACAATACTTGCAGGGATGTCATTTTTCAAATATCTAAACATAACTAAAATTGTATGGCCTTTAATAAATTTATAAAGGCTTGATTAGAAACTAATTTGTAAGTTGATTTATGCTCGTTTAATTAAAGCTTCCGGAGGTGGCAAAGAAATTTCAACTGAGTGAGAAAAAAAGATTAGTTGCCTTTTATCTGAAAAAGAGGTTCTCTTCTGTTGTGAGAAGCGTATTTGAGCTATGCTTTCTTCAAGAAATATTTTTTCTTCTTTGTCGTCAAACTTAGCCTGTTCCTGTTGTTCCTGTTGTTCCTCTTCATTCGGGTTTAGAGAAACATAAGCGCTATCTTCATTATTTACCAATGAAATAACAGATGGGGCAAATACCGTAAACAGCCAGATAAAAATAAGTGAAACTAAAATGGCACATTTTGTCATCCTGAATTCGGTTATGGACAAATATAAAATGAACTAGTGCGTATTATTGTTAAATAAAGATTAAAAATCTTTCAACAATTTTATTTCTCCTGAAGGCACCCATCCCGTTTTGCCGTCTTTGAGTTGTATTTTTTTCCAATCATCCAGCTCATCCAATACAAATACCTTAGTGCCTTCGTGTAAAAGGAATGCTTGAGAACTTCTGTTATTAGGTTCAGATTTAACTATTAGTTCTTCCGAAAAAACTATAGCCGGCATGTTTGCCTCAAAATCCCTGAATTGAACAAATGCGAGGATTATACAGAAAACGGCAATAAGCAGAGAAACAATGCTGGCAATAAAAGCCATTCGCTTATGAGAGGAATATCGGAAGTAATAAAACAAAATATAGGCAAGCACAAATACAAACACAAAAAAAACAGCCGTATAAGACCATTGATCAAAAGAGAGCAATCCGTTGATCCTTTTGTACAACCTGGACAGACTCGTTTCCGGAAGTGAATCAAAAGAATCCAATGTCATATTTTGGGCATACGCCAGATTATTTTGGATTTCTACATCATTGGGTTTAAGCAACAATGCTTTTTCATAATAGTATATACTGGGGGCTATCTGGTTTAATTTGTAGTAACAGTTGCCTAAATTATAGTAAACAGCTGCTGAATGTTCCCCGTTTTCTATAATTTTTAAATAGTTATCAGATGCTTTTGCAT